>CAOJZR010000001.1 GCA_948466105.1 uncultured Bacillota bacterium
CCCCCCTGTATTGACGGTTTGCAAACGCAATATCTTTTCTATTCTTTATTCTCATACAATCAACAACTCCTTATTATTTTATTATTATTTACTATTTATAGTTTACCATCAAAAATAAAAAAAGTCATTACTTTAACATAATAACTTTATTCTATTTAAAAAATTTCTATAATTTTAACATCATATTTTCCATTAGGACTATCAACAGTCACAATATTACCAACTTCTAATCCCATTATAGCTTTAGCAATTGGAGATTCATTGGAAATCTTATTTTGAAAGGGATCTGCTTCTTGTGATCCAACAATTGAATAAGTCTCTACTTCTCTATCTTCTACATATTCTATTTTAACATTAGCACCAATAACAACCTTATCTGTTTTAACATCACTAATAACAATCGCATTTTCAATCATTGCCTCAAGTTGTGTTATTCTTCCCTCAACAATAGCCTGCTCATTACGTGCCGCATCATATTCAGCGTTTTCACTCAAATCACCAAGTGCACGAGCATCTTTTAAAGCATTTATAACCTCAGGACGTTTTACTTCCTTAAGAGTTTTTAATTCTTTTTGCATTTCTTCTAAACCTAGTTTAGTTACATAAAATTCTTTTGTATTTGACATTTTCTTCACCTCTAATCTTAGTAAACCTGCAAAATGATACCACAGTTTTATTCTTTTGTCAAATTATTTTTTTACGCATCATATCACCCTTAGAAAGAGTAAAAGGAACTTTTAATCTAACAATTTGCTTAGGATGATTAACAATTTTAATAACATTATTATCCTCATCAAAAATTTCATCTATATTATATGTTAGAGTATTAATTTTAGGTCCAAAAAACTCAACTATATCACCTTTTTTAAAATAATTCCTTTGTTCAAGCGTAACCATTTTTTCTGCATCATCATACATCACGACCATACCTAAAAAATCCTGATTAGACACTTCATCTCTTCCATTATAATAACTAGCATTATAATCAAAAACACCATCATAAAATTGAGAAATACTTTCGCGGTTAGCACATCTAGCCAAGATTTTCTCATACTCCTTATTATATTCATAAGTTCTTTTTTCATTACAATATTCATCTATAGCCCTTCTATAAATACCAACTACAGTAGCTATATAATAGCTAGAACGCATTCTGCCTTCTATTTTAAACGATGAAATACCAATATCAATCATATCTGGAATATATCTAAGCATCGATAAATCCTTAGCACAAAATGTAAAATCTTTATCTCCACGAATAGCTTTTTTTGAACTATCTAATAAAGTAAAATCCCATCGGCATATCTGACTACAACCGCCTCGATTAGCATCACGATTAGTAAAGTAATTAGACAATACACATCTACCACTATAACCTGCACACATAGCTCCATGAATAAAGCATTCTAATTCTATATCAACATTTTTTTTGATATCAATTAAATCTTCTCTTTTAGCTTCTCTTGCCATTACAATACGACTTATTCCCATTTTTTTAACATATTTAATTGCCTCTTTATTAAGTGTTGACTGTTGTGTTGACAAATGAACTTGCAAATTGGTTTTTTCTAAAGCCATATTAGCAATTCCTAAATCACTTACAATAATAGCATCTACTTTAATTTTTTCCAATTCTTGTAAATAGTCTAGTAATAAACCAACTTCTTTATTATGCATAACTATATTGACTGTTACATATACTTTTTTACCTAAATAATGGGCATAATCAACCCCTTCTTGTAACTCATCTAAACTAAAATTAATAGCATTAGCCCGAAGTCCAAAAACAGGTCCACCTATATATACTGCATCAGCTCCATATAAAAAAGCTATCTTTAGCCTTTCTAAATCACCAGCTGGCGCTAAAAGCTCTACTTTATTCATTATTTCACCTTATAAATAGTTGTTTTATGTAAAAAATTAGTATCAATATTAGGTAGTTTTTGTTGTAATTCGACTTTTTTATTAATATTATTATTAAACATGTCTAACACAAACATAAAAATATCATCTGTAATTAAAAAACTATCTAAAACAACATAATCAACTATTTTCCTTATTTCATCATATTCATCTATTCCACATAAAATATTACTTGAATAAACAGTACATCCATCCTTATAATCTATTATTGGATAAATTTTATCTTCTTTTTCTAAATAATTAATACCCATATTGTCTTTTAAACCAAAAAATGTTAAATAGTTATTTACTAAATTTCTTCTTGACGTAAAAATAGGCACATAACCAAATATAGGTACAATAAGAGTACTTTTTGTCTTTTTACTAATTTCTTCAATTTCAAATAAAGTTATATCACTAGATAAATATGTATATTTAACCCCTTTACTATTAAACACATTAGCAGTTAAATAATTATTAGTCATATGTTCTTGATGCCAAACCAATTCTTTTTTCAAAGATAACTTTTCCTTTAAATTAGGAATAGCTAAATCATAAAAGATAATTGCTTTAATTGCAATTTTATCTAATTCCTGTAAAATAATTTCTAATTTGGCCAATTCCTCTTCAAAAATATTTTTATTAATAGAGATAAACAGTTCTTTATCTGTCTTAATGTTTCTTATTTCCTCTAATGAAAAAGAAAAAGGAAAATTGATACTATAATCTTGAAGCCCAAGAATAAAACCATCACACTTATATTTATCTAAATTCTTATCATTTGGGATTACTAATAACTTTGCCATATGTCACTTCCAATTCAAAAAAAGATGCATAAACTAACTGCATTTATTTATAAGACTTTCTAAAATTCCAATATCTATATTATCACTCAATATTAACCTAGCCAAATCATTTAAACGATTTTCATTAAAATTTAATTTTCTTTTAGTAACATATTCATAATACTTATTACCAACCATAAAAGAAAGACGAGCATTCATTAAATTAACTTCTTTTTCAAGTTCAAAATGAGCTGTTTCATATACTTTATTTAATATAACTGCTTTCATAAAACAAGCAATTGTTAAAAATAAATCATCTCCATTAGTAGAAATTTTAACTTTTTCTTGTTCTAAATAAAAATTAAGGTCAATAACAGATTTAACTCTATTTAATTTTTCTTGTTCTAAAAATTTAGCCATATCATTTATTATTTTTTCTCGATTTTCCAAACGATGTTTTACATGTATTTTTTGAATATTGTTTTTACGATTAGTTAAAGTCTTCAAAATTTCTTCAATGCTTGTACTTAAAATAATTTCAAAATTACTAATTTCTTCACTACTAAAAATATCATACATCACTGTTGCCTCCTTGAAATACTTATACCATCACCAATAGAATAAAAATTTGTTTTAAATTCTTTATTTTGCTTTAAAAAGGCAATATAGTTTCTAAGTTTTCTAACAATTCCTTTAACATTCTTACTTAAACCATCATCAGAACCATTAACTAAGCCGTGAAAAGCTAAATTATCACTTACAATCACACCATTGATTGCTAAATTTTCTTTAAATTTTTCAAAAAATTTAATATATTGGCTTTTAGCTGCATCTATAAAAATAAGATCATACTTTTTTTCTAAAATTATGTCTAGAGCATCTCCTAATATAATTTCTATTTGCTCTTGCAAAGCAAAATCTTGAATATTTTTGACAGCTTCTCTATATCTATCAACATCACGCTCTATTGTTGTAACTTTGATATCCTTATCTGGAATAGCCATACATATTGCTGAATAACCAACAGCACTACCTATTTCTAATATTTGCTTGACTTTATTTTTTTTAATATATTCTACTAAAAAATCAATTCCCTCTTTTGTCATAATTGGAATATTAGCTTTTCTAGCCTGTTTTTCTAATTCTAAAATACATGCCATAAATTCTGCCTCTTTAACTCTTCTTTCAATTCCTCATGCTCTTTATTAGTTTTTGTAAGATAAAGTTCACCATTAACGTCATTTAAAAAGAAATAATAATCATTGATCTCTGGATAAAGTGCAGCTTCTAATGATTTAAGTGATGGACTACAAATCGGACCAACAGGGAGTTTACCTCGCATACTAAGGCATCTTGTATTATAAGCATTACAAGCATCTCGTTCCTCTTCAGTTAAATCTCTTGCTTCTATATCAACTCTTGCTGCATAATAAGCTGTTACATCACTTCCTAAAGAATATGATGCTTTTAAACGATTAATAAATACTCCTGCTACTTGTTTACGTTTTTCAAAAGTATTCTCTTCTAATTCTAGCATTGAAGCTAGTGTCATAAGTTCATGAATAGAATAAGTACTATTATCTATATCAGTTTTAAAATTATCAAGACGCATTTCTGTTGCATCTAACATTTTAATAATAATGTCTTTAATAGATGTACTTTCATTTATTTCATAAGTATCAGGAAACAAATAGCCTTCTAAAGCATAATAAATCTCTTTATTTTTTATGTCATCAGTTAAAAACCAATAATCATTAATAGCTTGATTAATAAAGGTTTCATCATTTAAAACAGCATAAATATCATCTTTACTATATTTCGTATTATCTGCTATAATTGATACAATTTTATCAATGTTAACTCCTTCTAAAAAAGTAATTTGCTTATTTTGAGTTTGACCTGATAAAGTTTTAACAATTTCTTTAGTACTCATACTCTTTTGTAAATGATAGGTACCTGTTTTTAAATTATTCAACTTATGCGTTTTTACATAAATCCTATAAGCTAACGAAGACTTAATTAGTCGCTCTTTTTTTAATTTGTTAACTAATGATAAATAATTTTCACCATTTTCTACTACAAACTCTATATAATCTTTATTTTTACTAACTGGGGATAATAATAAATTATATATTCCAAGTAAAATAAAGAAGATTATCATTAAAAGAATAAGTAACGCAATTGCTACTGGTCCCTTTTTTATTCTTCTTCTTTTTTTCATAGCTTATTATTCAGCTGAATCGTCACTATCTATTTTAGCTTGTAGTTCATCTAAAATTGCTTCAACAATTTTCCATTCTTTATCTGTTTCAATTGGTAACAATTTTGGATTTTCTGCATTTTTATCATAAATAGAAGCATATACTTTAATATTACCTTCTTCATCTGTTGTATTATCAGTATAAGCCATATAGCTTTTATTTGTTTCATCTGAATCAAACGTAAATAAAACTTCACATTCGATTTCTTTTCCCTCTTCATTTTGTACTTTCATAATCATTTTATCATTATTCACTTTTATCTCTCCTATCTAAATATGTTTGAAGTATAATATTAGCTGCTAAACTATCTATTTTCTTCTTACGTTTTTTTCTCGAAAGATTAGCTGCCAACATATAATTAGTTGCTTCTACAGTTGTAAGCCGTTCATCCTGCATGATAACTTCCATATTTAGTTCTTCTTCTATTTTTTTTTTAAAATCTAGTGTTCGCATTGCACTATCACCTATAGAATTATTCATGTTTTTAGGAAATCCTAAAATAATTTTACTAATATTCTCTTGTTCAATGATAGCTTTTAAATTATTCATAACACTAGCATCATATTTAAGGGTTGTATATGTACTAGCAATATTACCTGTTTTATCACTAATAGAAATGCCAAGTGTTTTTGTACCTAAGTCAAGACCTAGATAGCGCATTATTTACAAAACCTTTTGACTAAAACTTCTAAAACTTTATTACGATCGAATTTAACAATCTTATTTCGAGCTTCTTTATGACTTGTTATATACCCCGGATCGCCGCTTATCAAATAACCGACTAATTGATTTACTGGATCATAACCTCTATCTTTTAAAATATTATAAACTTCTATAATTGTTTGTTCTATTAATGCATCATTAAATTCTACTGTTTCATAAACTGTTGTTTTTTCCATATCATCACCACTTACTATTTCATTGTAACATTATTATTAAATTTTTTCAACTTTTTTTAAATTAACAATATGATTAAAGCTACTTATTAAATAATCATCAGTCATCCCAGCAATAAAGTCGATAACAATTCGATTTATACTAGTATTTTCAATATATTCATTTGTCATTGTATCTAAAAAAACTTTATAAATTGCTTCTTTTTTATTATTATCTAAAAGTACCTTTTTATTATAGTCAAATACAGTTTGAAACATTAATTTATAGTATTCAATTTGTTCCTTTGTATTAGCATTATTATATATATTAGCATAATTAAATTTTTTTAAAGCAATAATCGCTTGCGCTACTTTATTAGACATTTTTATATAAGGTTTATTTAGACTTTTGGTTATTATATCTAAAATCACAGTATTAATAATTTCTTTATTGCTTTTGCCAAGCACATCAGTTATTTCTTTAGGAATAATTTCTTTTTTTAAAACGCCTAACATAAAAGCATCTTCAATATCTCTACCAATATAGCCAATAATATCACTAATTCGTACTACACAGCCTTCTAAAGTCATAGGCACTAATTTTTTGGCAACATTGGCATCTTGGTAACATGTATGATATTCTTCTAAAAAAATTTCTTTAGTTTTAGCTTTTGGATAGTATTTATTAATTACGAATTCACCATTATGGCACATAATACCATCTAAAACTTGAAGTGTTAAATTGCTACCCCTACCATTATTTTCTATATTCATAAATGTTCTGACACTTTGAATATTATGCATAAAATAACCCTCATTATTTTCTAGACTTATCTTATTTAAAATACTTTCACCTACATGTCCAAAGGGAACATGTCCTATATCATGACCTAAAGCTATAGCTTCAATCAAATCCTCATTTAAACTAAGTGCTCGTCCAATTGTTTTGGCTATTTTGCTTACTAGTTGTACATGAATAATCCGTTTTTGAATATTATCATTATCATTGATACTAAAAACTTGGGTCTTATCTATATATCTTGTATATGATAAACTATGAATTATGCGATCAATATCTCTAAAATAATTAGGTCTAATATCACTCTGATATGCTTGTAATCTAATCGCATCTTTATCATAAGTAGCATACTCATTAAGATTCTTTTCATAATTAAGCATTATTTTTTTTACATCGTTTTCCATACTATTCTCCATCTAAATTAATTCTAAAATTAGTAACACCCCAATGTTTATAATTATTAATATCTCTTAATTTATTATTATAAATCACCATATTGTCATTTTTTTGCTTAACCAAAAAACGCATTTTTTGATTATTTTCAAGTATTGCTTTTTTTAAATGATATTTTTTTAGTATATTATATTTACTTATCATAGCCTCTTCATGACCATAAATTATTATCTCTAAATTAGGATATACTCCATATCTATTATAAAAGGTTTCCACCATATTTTTTGTTTGGTTTTCATTTAATTCATATGATAAGGTTACCTTTTCTACACCCAGTTTATGAAGAAAAAAGACACTGTAAGAATTAGTAACATTTAAAGAAAAATCGGTTAGTTTAGATTTATATTTATATAAATTGCCAAGTTCTGTTGCTAAGGTTTGGATATCAGTTGCAATCTGATTTTCTACAAAAACACGTGGTAATTTATAAATACTATCTGGTAATTGTTTTAAAAGTTCCAAGTTATCCACAATATAATAATCTATAGGAATCGTGATTTTTTTAAGATCTTCCTCATTTGATATTAAAGCACTTACTTCATGAGTTATGTTGATACTATCAATTTGAGAATCATAAGTACTCTCAGTATAAGTTAATTTATATAAACGCTTATTATTTAAAGCACTTATAGCCTCTCTTCTAAGTTCATTTAGAGCTTTGATATTTATAAATAAATTATTACTCATCTCTACTTCTAATTTATTAAAAGTATAAATTGTATCACCTAATTTAGTTATTTGTTTTACAATCTGTTCTTTACTCATAGGCGCATTTTTAGCTAATTCTGCTATTTTTTTACTTACTTCAATATAATTATTTTGATCATTTAAAGCTAAAGTTACTATTCCTGTTTTCTTTAAGGTTATTTTACCATCTATAGGGATTTTTTTATTTTCTTTTAATTTACTTTCTACTTTTTTATTTAATAAATAATCAGTGGTTTTAACAACAATACTATTTTTTTCTACATTAGCATTTGATAAAACTGTTACTATATCCCCCTTTTTAGCACTATCTACTTGTTTATTATCTTTATAAATAATATTTAAATTAAAACCTATATCCTTTTTACCAATAATACGAATACCATCAAACCGATGAATATTATCCACTAATTTAATTTGTACTTTATTTTTATCAACAGCTATGACTTTACCTATCTCAAGTCCCTGATGATTAGGACGAAAACTTGACACAATATTGGCATTTGTTTCACTAAAAACAAAACCAGATGTAAACTGCCTATTAAATGCCAGCATCACTTCTTTATACTCATCGTCGGTAAGAATCATCTTTTCATTATTGTAATAAGCATCAATTAATTTTCTATATAAAGACACTATAATATAAACATAACTTGCACTTTTCATACGTCCTTCTATTTTCAAGCTGTCAATGTTTAAATCTAACAACTGCTTTAGATAAAAAGAAACATTCAAATCTTTCATACTAAGAAGATAACCATCATCAATTTTTTTATCTTCATCAAAAAGAGTATAAAACATGCGACAACATTGTGTACAAGCCCCTCTATTACCACTTCTTCCACCGATTAAACTTGACATTAGGCATTGACCTGAATAACTAACACACAAGGCTCCATGAATAAATACTTCAAGAGGCATATCTATTTCTTGTTTTATTTTTTTTAATGTTTCTACTTCAACTTCTCTTGCCATAACTACTCTTTTAACACCCAAGTCTTTAGCAAACCTAACACCATCTATACTATGAATATGCATCTGAGTTGAGGCATGAATTTCTAAATTAGGAAATGTTTGGTGTACTAAATCAATCATTCCCAAATCTTGCATAATAACAGCATCAACGTTATTTTGGTGCAAAAACTTTGCATAGGCTAAAAAAGCAGTAACTTCTTCATCATATATTAAAGTATTTAATGTAACATAAACTTTTACACCATATAAATGTGCATAATTAATAGCCTCTATCATTTCATCATCGTTAAAATTAGTAGCAAATTTTCTGGCTCCAAAGGAAGCTCCACCAAGATATACTGCATCAGCCCCAGCCCATATAGCTGCTTTTAAACATTCAAAGTCACCAGCGGGAGCAAGTAGTTCTGTTCTCTTCATTGTATCACCTAAAAACATTATAACATTTTTTAGATAAAGAAAAAATAAGCAATTAACTTATTTTTATAATCAATCTAGAAAGATTCTATTAACTTTTCATAATTTTTAAAATTGTTAGATAATTTAATCCAACAAATTCTATTTCATCTATACGAATCTCAAAATAATAGCTAGAATTATATAATAAACATCTTTTTTAACAAGTTATCAAATTTTTTATTATTTTTACTCCTTTAAATGTTCTTGTAAATTTTTAATTTCATAGCCTTTTTGTTTTAAATAGTTGATAATAAGTTCCAATTCTGTATTTAGCTTTTCATTTACTTTAAATGACAATAAACTACCACTTGTTACCTTATTTTTAACTTCTATCAAAGGATTTTTTTCAATTACTGCACTAGGTTTTATTGTATAACTTTTTTGAAGAGCACAAATAGATAAGAAATCTACATTTTCTTGTTCAAGGTAGCAATAGTTATACTTTTGTCCACCAACTTTTGTAATAATTGTTGACATCCAAACAAAGCCACTATTGTTATAGTCGTTATTATAACTAAGATTTCCTATTATATGGTCAGCTTTAATTAAATTAACAATCAAATCATTATTCTGTTCAAAATAACTACCATCAACAAAGAAATTACCTTTTATATTATTTTTATCAAGTATTTTTAAAATATTAGTTATATCTGTGTTTTTGTTTACAATAAAAATTAGACTAACCATATTTTTACTCTTATTACCTGCAATAATATAATTTTGCAAATTCTTTTTTAAAGTTATACTAGGTTCGATATCTTTATAGACCAGCAACTTACTATTAAATGAGCCAATTTTCTTCAAATTATCATAGCTCTTATTAATATCTACCTTTTTCCCACTAAGGCCAGGAATTATTGTATTATTATTTATTACTGCATCAACCTCTTTTATTTCATACAAAGGACTTTTTTCTTTTATTTCAATCATCAAATCATCGAAACTTTTAGTAACATTTACTGTTTTTTCAGTATAAAAAAAACTAAAACATATTAAACTAGCCAGACCAAACATTTGAAAAAATTTCTTCATAATTTCACCTAGTTAAGTATATGAATTAGTTTCAAATTATTAACTTAAATCATAATTTAAGTGTTTAAGTTCTTCTAAAACAAAAACCCCATCTTTTCTTATTAAAACATCATCAAAATATATTTCGCCACCACCATACTCATCTTTTTGAATTAAAACTAGATCCCAGTGAATATTAGAAACATTTCCATTAGGAGCATCATCGTAGCATTTACCTGGTGTAAAGTGCAAACTGCCAATAATTTTTTCATCAAATAAAATATCTCCCATTGGTTTAGTTATTTTGGGATTTAAACCTAATGAAAATTCCCCAATATATCTAGCTCCTTCGTCTGTATTAAAAATCTCATCCAACATTTCTTGGTTATTGCTTGCTGTTGCCTTTATAATTTTACCATTTTCAAATTCTAGGCAAATATCATTAAATACAAATCCACGATATGGTGAAGGTGTATTATAAGTTATGATTCCATTTACACTTTCTCTAACAGGAGCAGTAAAAACCTCCCCATCAGGAATATTGCATTCTCCAGCACAAGGAACAACAGGAATATCTTTAATTGAAAAATTTATATCAGTATTAGGACCAATTATACGTACTTTATCTGTTCTTTCCATAAGCTTAACTAAAGGTTGCATATCATTATACATCTTGGCATAGTCTTCATTCATGGCATTTAGTGAATAATTTAAGAACTCCTCATTAGTCATTTTAGCTTTATAAGCATCTAAATGTGAAGGGTAATTTAATAATACCCAGCGTTTTTTATTTATTCTAATATCATCATACTCTTTTTTTACTTCATCAATTTTCTTTTTAATCTCAACATTAACATTTTTATTTGTATAATCATTGGTATTGTAAAAAATAGAAATGAAACAATCATAATTCTCTACTTCATATCTAGCTTCATTAGCTATGTGCAACAACCTTTTATCATTAGTTGTATTAATCAACTTAGCTTCAATTTCTTCATTAGTCATTTTAACAAAAGCACAAGCATTTTTACTAGCAATTTCATCAATTAATTCAACAACCAATGGCATAGTTTTATCACTATATGTTTTTATTAACACACAATCATTTTCTTTTATTTTAAGCGAATGATTTACAATTGTTTTAGCTATCCCATTTAATCTATCCACATTATCACCTTTTTCCCTTTTAAACATAGTATATCATGAAAGGAGAGATTTTATGTATCCAAATTATCAAAATGCACAAAATACTAGTTATTCAAATAACTATAATAAATATCCTATGAATTATAATAATGATCGTCAATTCGGCTTTTTTGGACCATTTATTTTAGGTGGTATTACTGGTGGATTACTTGCACCTGCTTTCTACCCTAGACCAAATTATCGACCTTACCCATATCCTCCATATCCTCCATATCCACCACCATTTTATAGATAACAGTTCAAATGAACTGTTTTTTTTATTTGAAATATGCTAAAATAAGAATATGAAAAGATTTAATGAATTAGATGAGCCATTTATATGCGAAAATTGCTTAAAACCTGTGAGCAAACTTTTTTATTCATCGCGAGATCATTGCCCATTTTGCTTATACTCTAAACATGTAGATAAATCACCTGGTGATCGCGCTAACCTATGCAAAGGTTTACTTGAACCAATTGATATTGAAAAATTTCGCAATACCTATAAAATAATTTACAGATGTACTAAATGTGGTGAATTGCATAAAAATATTATGGCCAATGATGATGATATTAATATGATTATCAATATATCAAAAAAAGCAAATTAATTGCTTTTTCTTTTACTTATCTTTAAAATATAAATAAATGTTAATAGTGCACTAAAGCTTGATATAATAACTCCTAATTTTAAACCTTTAGGAATAAAAATAAATTCAATATCATGTATTCCTTCTTCTAAATCAACACCTATAAATGTCTCAATTAATCTTTGTTTGGCTACTTGTTTTCCATCAACATAAATTGTCCAACCCTTTTCATAAGGAAGTGTTGTAAACAAAACTTTTTTATCAGCAGTTACTTCTACTGTACCTTTAAAATGATTATCTTTAAAAGACGTTATTACTAATTGATTTTGTTTTAAATCATCTATAGCTTTTTCTAAATTTTTATAATTTAAACTAGCACCACTAACTTTAATAATGTTTTTAAACTCTTCATCAACTTCTAACTTTATATCAATTTCATCACCAATATTATATGTATTTTCTATTTCGATTGGTTCTAATGCATAAATATAATATGTATTATAAACTTTATCATTAATAATAACGGTAACATTAAACTCATCATCAACATATAAAAAATCACTTAAAATTAAATATATATTGTCCTTATTTTTAATTTTAATTTTATAATGATCGTCAGCAATTTGACGAATATCTACTTTTGATAAGACATCAACATCTTGATTAAGCATTGATTTAATAAGAACATTTTGATAATTATATTTCGTTGGTTCCTTTAGCTGTAAAAAATTATCTCTAAAATTATATATATCATCATTTACCATATAGCCAAGTGAAAGGGCTAAAGGATTATGATAAACATTTATATTTGTCATTTCTTTATTATATAAAAGCCCAATATATTTAGATATTTCAAATGTATCAATAAGATTATAATATGGTGAAATGTGATTTTTATAAAACCGATATTTTATTCCCAAAAGACTATCTGTAATTGGAGTTGAAACACCATATGTATAAGCATTTATATGAACCATACACCCAATATTAGAAAAAAATTTTAAGACATTAGTATTAAGGGAAGAAATAAATGCATCTACCCCATTATAGTTGTATAGAAATGAATCTAATCTTGTATAAGTAAAATTACTATCAAGTCGATAAAAACTAGAATCATCTATTTTAGCAATATGTGCCCCTAATTTAACATTCATATCATTATGCATTTCTTTAGTTATAAATTCCCACTTATAAATACTAACATAAGCATTAAAGAAAAGTTCAGCTAAAGCTAAAAACAAAAAAAGAGTATTTACTTTTTCGCCATGATTAAGTAAATATAATAATAGTAAATACATTAAAAACATCCCTATGCTAATTACTATTAGATAAATATGAGCATAACTGCCATTAAATATAACCGATATAATCATAAAGAATAAATAAAAAGGGATTATACATATATAGTCTTTTTTATTGTTATTTAAATTTAAATAACTTTTATAAGCAATTGTTATAAGCAAAAAAATAAATAAAAAAGAGTACCTAGCGTTAAAACATTGAGGAGCTGCAAAACCATGCCATATGTAATTAATATAATTACAGGTTAAACTCATCACAAAAATAAAAATGAAAACTAATGAAGCCATCTTCTCCTTTTTACTGATTTTTTTATTTTTGAAATAAAGAAATAATAATGGTAGTAAGAACATCCCAGCATAAATATAAAAAGCTTCTTTATTTAATACATTCTCATTGCTAGCTGAACCTATAGCATTCATACCAAATAATTTAAAAATATATTGCATTCTTAAATCAGTTTTTTCAAAAATATTACTAGTCATTTTAACTGTGTCTTGTAATTCAATTAAAGTTGGTAACAATATAAACATTGTAAGCATCCCAGCTAAGAAAGATGAAATAATAAAATTAATAATACATTTTTTTATAACTTGTTTATCTTTCTTCTTATATTTTAAGATTAACTGATAAATAAAATATAAACATGCGAAAATACAAACCATAAAGCCTATATAATAATTAGATAAAATCATTATAAATAAAGTAAACAAGTATATAAAAGGCTTTTTATTATCGATTATTTTATCAATTCCAATTAATAAAATTGGTAAAAGAACAATATTACACATCCACATAATATGGAAATAGTAACAAATATTATAACTCATCAGTGCATAAGAAGATGAAAAAATCAATAAATTAAAATTTGAAATTTTAAAATGATGTTTTAAATAAATAAACATTGTAAGACCTGATAATGATATATATAATAAAATTATAAGCGCTATGGCAATATCTATATTGCTGTCACTAAATAATAAGACAATTAAATTAAGTGGACTGATAAGATAATAACTAACTGTTCCTATCATATTACCACCTAAGCCTTTTGAAAAAGAATAAAAAAGGGATGATTTGTTAGTAACAATATCTTTGAATTCTCTAAGTAATGCTTCATATTGAGCTGCTAAATCACTGACTAAAAGTGTTTTACCATTTAAAAATATTAAAAATATAATTATTCCAAAAATAACAAAAGGAATAAAAAAAGCTAAAAGATAATCGTAATGTTTTTTGTTTTTCATTTAGGCACTTCCCTACTATTTTTGTAAAAAAAAAGCAAATTTAATTGCTTAGTTTTTTGTACATGTCATATCAGTAAGTTTTCCTTCTTTAACATTGGTACATGTATATCCATCAAATACTACACCAGTGATAAGGATCTCACCTTCACTATATGACCAAGTTCCTGCTGTTGGTTTGTTTCCTGATAAACTAATATCAGCAGCATTTCCACTAGTAGAAAGATTACCATCTAATAATGATTCAGCATAAACAACTCTAATACCATCAATTAAACCATATGCACTTGCTTTAGCAGCTCCTGCTCTAGCTTTTTCAATGATATTTAAGACAATTGGTGTTGCGATTAATGCGATAATAGCTAAAATTACGATTACAGCTAATAACTCGATTAATGTGAAACCATTTTTACTTTTCATTCTATTTCCTCCTCTATTTTTCATAATACTAGTGTACCATAACACTATTTTGTAGTCAAGACTTTTTTCGACAAATTAATCAGTAATGTAAACCACATATGTTTCTTTTATTTTTGTTAATAATAATTAATGTAATTTAAAGCTTTTACTAATCTCTCTTTCGATGTCTCTTTTCTTTATAGCTTCCCTTTTATCAAATATTTTTTTACCTTTTGCTAGTCCTAATAATATCTTGGCTCTATTTTGCTTAAAATATACCTTGATTGGTACTAATGCATAACCTTCTAAACTAAGCTTATTATTTATTTTTAAAATTTCTTTTTTATGTAGTAACAATTTTCTTGTTCTTGTTTCATCATGATTAAATATATTGCCTTGCTCATAATGACTAATGTGCATATTTAATAAAAAAACTTCATTTTTTTTTATAATTGCATAACTATCTTTTAAATTAGCTTTTCCATTTCTAATTGATTTAATTTCTGTTCCTTTTAAAACAATACCTGCTTCATATGTTTCTTCTATTTCATAATCATATTTAGCTTTTCTATTTTGAATTTCCATTTTATCACCTTTATTTTATATTTTATATAATATCATTTTTTATTATTACTTTCAAGAAAAAATCTATTTAATTATTTTTAATAATAAGAACTATTACTATTAACTTATGCTAAAATAGTATTTAAAAAAATATTATTTTAAATTTTTACTATAGCTATCTAATTATAATAAAATCTTAGAAAAAAACTTATTAATAAACAAATTATTTATTAATAAGCTGAAAATCAACAGTTCTAAGTTCCTTATTAGCACTTTTTACAATAACTTTTACTTCATCACCTAAGCGATATATTTTCTTATGCCTTTTACCAATTAAGGCAAAGGCTGTTTCATCAAATTCATAATAATCATCACCAATTTCTTCGACTCTTATTAGTCCTTCAATTAAATTAGGCAATTCTACAAACATCCCAAAGCTCATTACTGAACTTACCATACCTGTAAATTCTTCACCAATATGTTTCATCATATATTCAGCTTTTTTCATATCATCAACTTCTCGCTCGCATTCAATACTTTGACGTTCTTTTAGTGAAGAATGATCTGCAATTTCAAGGAGTTTTGTATCGTAAAAATTAATAATATCATTGTTTATTCTTTTTTCAAATAAATATGTTCGTAATAATCGATGAACAATCAAATCAGGATATCTTCTTATAGGTGAAGTAAAATGGGTATAACATTTACTGGCAATACCAAAATGTCCTATATTAGTTTTATCATAAACAGCCTTTTGCATGCTTCTTAAAAGGAGACTAGAAAAAATTGGGAATTCTTTATATTTTTTTAGTTGCTTTAAAATATCTTGCATGACTATAGGAGTAATATTTTTAATTTTACCTTGTAAAGGATAGCCTAATAAACTAACAAAGTGCAAAAAATTTTGAATTTTTTCCTCTCTTGGTTCACCATGTACACGATAAATAAACGGTAAATCGATATAATATATATGTGTAGCAACAGTTTCATTTGCAGCAATCATAAAATCTTCAATTAGTTTTTCGCCTACGCCTCTATCTCTTAGAACAACATCAATAGCTTCTCCTTTATCATCAACTATAATTTTAGCTTCATTTAAATCAAAATCAATGCAACCTCGATTTTGTTTGTTTTTTCTAAGAATATTTGATAATTCATGCATCATATGCAATGTACTAACAAATTCTTCATACCCATTAGGAATAATATTTTCTTCTAAAATTTTATTGACATTTTTATAAGTCATCTGTTTTTTTGATCTAATAACGCTTTCAAAAATATCATAATTTTCTATATTCCCATCTTTATCTATTTCCATAACACATGAAAAAGCAAGTCTATCAACTTCAGGATTTAAAGAGCAAATACCATTAGATAGTTTATGTGGTAACATTGGAATTACACGATCTGCTAAATAACAACTAGTACCTCTGCTAAAAGCAGTATCATTTAATTTAGTATTAATGGTAACATAATGACTTACATCTGCAATATGAACACCTAATTTAAAATTACCATTTTCTAACTTTTGACATGATATTGCATCATCTATATCTTTTGTATCATCTCCATCAATTGTAAAAATCATATCTTCTCTTAAGTCTTTACGATCAATCATTTCTTCTTTACTAACAAAATCAGGAATCTTGTCTAATTCATTCATAACTTCGTCACTGAATCTATCCTCAATATCATATTTAGCTGCTATTGATAAAATATCTACTCCTGGATCGTTTTTATTACCAATGATTTTAATTATTTCACCATTGTACATATTATTTTGAATTCTTTTTGTGATTTTAACAACCACTTTATGACCTGGCATAGCATTGTTTAAATGATTTTTATCAATGATAATATTTAACTTTACTTTTTCATCATCTAATTTAAGAAATGGCTTAGCATTTTTATAATATAACTCCCCAACTACTGTTTTAAGTTTTCTTTCAACAATTCTAAGAATTCTACCTTCTAAATCAATACCTTTTTTAGAAGTTATTTCTACTACAACTTTATCTCCATGAATAGCTCCATTCATATTACTAGAACTAACAAAGACATCGATTTCACCAGGTATATCAACAAAACCAAAGCCTTTTTTATTAGCTAACATAACTCCTATTTGTAAATTGCTATTATTAAAAAGCATATAGTTTTCTTTCTTAGTTCGGTAAACTTTTAAGTTTTCTTCCATTGAGTTTAATGTTTTTAGCAAAGTTTTTAGTTCTTCAACACTATTTAATCCAAGTTGTGTTTCAATTTCATGAACTGACAAAGCTTTGTTACTTTCTTCTAATATTTTTAGTATTTTTTCTTCCATATTATCACCTACTATTATCATTATAAATGAAATAGCTATAAAAATACAGTTTTTTTGCTTTAATTGACAAAAAGGTCGAAATATTTTTATACTTCTACCCATATTTCTTCAATTAAAGCTTCCGTTAACATCCCACTACCATAAACACCAAACATGAAATAATTAAAATCATTATAATTACTAACATTAAAATTATTAGTTATTGAAACGTTATAATTATTATTGTTAAGACTTATAAACCATTCCCCATATGCTACACAATTACTATTTCTGCTTCCTGATGGATATGAAAAAATAGAAGTATCTCCAATTGAAAGTCCTATGCCAATATTAAGATAATTTGTAATTTTCTTTACTTTCATATAAATCTTATTATATTTAGACATATCTAATTTATTGTTTGTTCTAAATGTTATAGCATAACCGTCTGTTGATGTGTTTTTAACCCAATATCCTTCATTGGTGTTTGAATAAACAAAATCCGAACTGTTTTGATAGGATACCTTGTATTTTCCTGTAAGATGTGGAAATTCATTTCCTTCTTTATATAAATATAATTTATTAGCAATATCTAAACCGATACTAGCACTTCCTGTAGTTGATGAACAAGTAACGGTAATTGTTTCTCCGATTCCTACTTTCTCTGGTATATCATCGGTTTTCGTAACTACTGTATCTCCTACTTTACAAACAGGTATATTATTGTCTAAATTGTCAAAGTAAGTACTAAATATATCTCGATTATTACTTCCATGTTCAACATTAACATCAACATTTTCTTTAGCAATTATAGCTGATGTCATTTTATTATTTATTGTAGAACAACTTGTTTTTCCAACTTTAGATGTGGTACATACTTTATAATAATAAGTGGTTGCGGGATTAAGATTAGTAATATGACATGTTTTATCTGTTATCTTACCTTCACTATTTAAACTATTTTCATTCTCTCCATAATAACAACTATAACTAGCAATTCTACCTATTTCATTATTATCACTAAAGTTTACAGTTATACTATTTTTAGTTGATGTAACTGTATCTATTATTGGCGCAATTGGATTTTCATTATCTATTTTACTTACTTCAATTGTAACTATCTCACTTGTCTCTTTACCATCACTTACTTTTGAGTATACTGTTGTATTTTCCGTTAAATCTCTTGTTAATATAATCTTATCGTCTCTTTCTTCCCAAGATCCAATTGTATCATTATCTTTATTTAGGCATCCACTTTGATCATTTAAAGTACATATATTATCACCTAAACTATAGGTGTAATTTAAATCATATC
>CAOJZR010000002.1 GCA_948466105.1 uncultured Bacillota bacterium
TTATATCAGTAGTATCTATATAATCAATTTCATTTCGCGATAAAACTAATGCACTAGGATTTTTTTGGTTTAAAATATCTTGCCAAGCAGCTATAATTTCTTTTTTATCAGCTGGGCGATAGACTTTAAAATTAGGAATACTTCTTAACATAGCTAATTGTTCAATTGGCTGATGGGTTGGTCCATCACTGCCTATATCAATCGAATCATGAGTAAAAATATAAGTAACAGGCAAATTCATTAATGCTGACATTCGCATAGCTGGTTTTAAGTAATCGGCAAAAACTAAGAAAGTTGAAACAAAGGGGCGAAAATTATATAAAGCTAAACCATTAGCAATACTGCCCATAGCGTGTTCTCGAACTCCAAAAGCGATATTTTTAGTATTAAAATTGTTTTTATGCATATAATCATATTTTTTTAATGTTACTTTAGTAGAGCTTGCTAAATCAGCACTACCACCAATAAAAGAAGGGATATACTCTTCTATTAAGTTCATTACTTCACTATTAATAGCGCGTCCTGATTCTTTTTTTATTTCTTTTACATTAAAATCGATATTAGAATAAGAAAAAGCAACATCATTACTAAAAAGTATATGTAAATCGTTTGAGTTATTTAAAGAAGTATAATCCTGATAATTTTTTAACCATTCATTGTATTTTATTATACTTCTATCATTTATTTGTTTAGTAAAGGCTTCTTTAGCTTCTTTATTATAACTAAAAGCTTCTATGCTTAGTTTTAATTTTTGTTTTATTTGTTTTACATCTTCATTATCTAACGCTGAACCATGAACAATATTAGTGTTTTCATTAAAGGAATCTTTACCAATAATAGTTCGTATTTCAATAAATTTAGGTTTTTTTACTTTTTTAGCTCTTTTAATAGCTTTATCAATATTTTCAACTGTTGGATTTTTAACTAAAGCAGTATAAAAACCACAAGCTTTAAAACGTTTTAAAACATCTTCTGTAAAAGACATATCTGTTTTACCATCTAAAGAGATACTATTAGAATCATACAAAATAAATAAATTATCTAAATTTAAGGTACCAGCAAGCGAACAAGCTTCATAGCTAATACCTTCCATTAAATCACCATCACCACATAAGACATAAACATTATTATTTATAAGTGGTTTTTTATTTAAATAAAATTTAACTGAAAGTTTTTTACTAGCAATAGCCATTCCAACAGCAGATGCAATTCCTTGACCAAGTGGTCCTGTTTGTATTTCTACACCAGGTGTAATCAGTTCTGGATGGCCAGGTGTTTTAGAATAAGCATGTCTAAAAGCCTTTAAATCTTTGATATCTATATTATAGCCAGCCATAAATAAAGTAGCATAAAGTAAAGCAGACCCATGTCCTGCTGATAAAACAAAACGATCGCGGTTAGGCCAATTTACATCATTTGGATTTATATTCATGTGTTTAGCATAAATAGTGTAAATGATGGGAGCGGCGCCTAAAACAATACCTGGATGACCACTTCCTGCTGTTTGAATCATATCAATACCTAAGCCTTTTATATTGTTTATTATTTTTTCATTCATATAATTCCCTCTTATTCTATTTTGAATTTATTATAACAAATATTTATATTAAAAAAAAGGGTAAAATGTAAAGTTGTGGAATGAAGATTTGAAATCATAATAAAAAACAATCTTAAAAAATATAGATTGTTTTAAAAAAGATATTTCTATGTAGTTATTTGGGTTTTTATCTATAAGTTGTAAAAAGTATTTAATAACACATCATTTTAATGATTTTTATACATAAAGCATGTCTTTTCATGTGAATAAATAACCCCAATAGCTTGTAAATAGGAATAAATAATTGTTGTACCAACAAAAGTCATTCCTCTTTTTTTTAAATCATTAGAAATACTATCTGAAAGTTTAGAACTAGTAAGATTAACCTCATAAAATATCATATCTTGAGTAAAAGTTTTTAAATAATATCTAAAAGAGCCAAATTCACTTTGAATCTTTTTAAATATTTTTGCATTATTAATACTTGCTTTTATTTTTAATTTATTTCTAATTATGTGTTCATTTAACAATAACTTTTGTATCTTATTGTCATCATACATAATTACTTTATCTATCTCAAAGTTATCATAAGCTTCCCTAAAAGCTTTTCTTTTGTTTAAAACACATTCCCATGATAAACCAGCTTGAAATGACTCTAATATTAACATTTCAAATAAATACTTATCGTCAAAATTTAATTGCCCCCACTCTTTATCATGATAATTAACATATAAAGGATTTTGTAAGTTACACCATTTACATCTTACTTTCATCATTACCACCTTTTTTAACTACAGTAAATTATAACATATTTCTTTTTTAAGAACAAATTTTTGTTAAAAACATTTGTTTGACTTTCGAGTGTTTGTGTGCTAAAATGGGAATAGATTATAAGGAGGGTCTATGAATAATTTAACTAGACGTCAAGAAGACGTTTTAAACTATATCAAAAAATATATTGTAACGCATGGATATCCACCTACAGTAAGAGAAATTGGAAGTGCGCTTGATATTTCCTCACCTGCGACTATTCATGCTCATTTAAACAATTTAGCTAATAAAGGATTCATAAAAAAAGAAGATGCTAAGAATCGTTGTATAAAATTATTAGTTGATAATGAATTTGAAGATCAAAGCGAAAAAGTCATCTCTATTCCTTTACTTGGTAAAGTAACAGCTGGTACACCAATTGAAGCAATTGAAAATCCAGACGAACATTTTGCTTTACCAGCCTATCTAATTCCTAAAAACAAAGAAGTTTTTGCTCTTTTAGTTGATGGCTATAGTATGGTTAATAAAGGCATTTTAAGCGGAGATATTGTTATTGTAGAAAGAAAAAATACTGCTAAAAATGGAGATATGGTAGTGGCTATGACCGATGAAGCTGAAGTGACTCTTAAAACCTTTTATAAGGAGGATGGTTATTTCCGTTTACAGCCAGAAAATGACACAATGGAACCTATTATCTTAAACAATGTATCTATTTTAGGCATTGCTATTGGTCTATATCGTAAATTATAACGTAGAAAAACTACGTTTTTAATTGTTTAATAGTATAAAATAAATTATAATTATATTAGGTGACATATATGTATACAATTAAAACTACTGTAACAAATGAGCTTATAATCAATAAATCACGTTTTATTACACAACTATATCCATTAAATAACTTAGAAGACATTTCAAAATATTTAGCTGAAGCACAAAAACAATACCCTAATGCGACACATTATTGCTACGCTTACCTTTTAGATAATTTAAAAAAAGAAAGTGATGATAAAGAACCTAGTGGTACAGCAGGACTACCTATTTTAAATGTTTTAGAAAAGAAAAATCTTAACTTTATATTATGTATTGTTATTCGTTATTTTGGTGGAATTAAACTAGGTAGCGGAGGTTTAATTAGAGCTTATAGTAATAGCTGTATAGAAGCTTTAAAAAAAGCTTGCATTTTAAAATTAGAGCAAGGATATAAAATGGCTATTACTTTTACATATGATAATATTAAAAAAATCGCTTTTCTTTTAAAAAGCGAAAATGTTATATTTAAGGAATATAATAATGATATCACTTTTGTGTTTGAAACAAGAGATAAAAATATCAAAGATAATTTAAGACCATATGTCAAAAGTTTAACTGAGCTAGGAACAGTACTAATAAGAAATTAACCATAAAAAGCATTTTTTATAAAATGTTTTTTTAATTACTCATGATTATATATGGTGATGCTTTAGTGCCATCCCCACCTAATATTTGGGTATCAGCTTTCAAATTAATAACTGGTCTAATGCTAGTAACACTACCAACCCAAGGCCACTGATTTAAATTGCCAGTTTCGGTTACAAAAAAATTAAATGCCATAAGACTTTCAATATGGAAAAAAGATGGAGACATCGTCCAATAATAGATACCTGAATTTAAATAATATTTTTGATTGTCTAAACCAACTACACCTCCTGCGAAAGACATCTCATCTGCAGTAATTAACCCAATGGGATTTATTAGTTTACCATTTTCTTTTGTAAATTGGTCTTCATATCTTTGACATCTTAAATTTGCTGTTTTAGTATTGACATTTCTTTGATATGTACTATAAAAAGTTGAAGCATTTAAATCATTTAAATTATCGGTTATAATTGTACGATCACTACAAAAAATATTATCACTTAAATATTGTTCATAATTATTTTTTAAATTATTATCATACCAATTATCTATTACCTTTTTTATTTCACTATCATATTCATCAGTATATGTGCTTTCATAATCTTGTGATAAATATCCATGATATTTGGCTTGCGCTTGTCTCGGATTTACATTTCCATTAGATGTTATTACATCTAATACTTCAATAATAATTGAACAAGTACTATCTTTAGTACTAGCAAAGCAAGTATACTTTTTACCACCTATAACATCATTATACTTATCCAACCATTTACCTTCTATAAAATTACCACTTAAACGACATGTTTTAGTTGTATTATTACATGTATAATTATCTGCAAAATAATAACTAGTTCCTGCATCTATACCATCATAAGTTATTATGTTAGATGCTGTTTCCTTATAAGTTTGATTTAAACCATATTTATAACCTGTTAAAGCAGGATCTCTGCCACCAAGATTGAATGCAGAACTACCAATACTTGTTGCCTCTTTAGTATCATTAGATGAAGTACCAGAATAAATCAACCTAATACTACCATCACCATTAATTCTAACTATTCGCCATATAAAACCAGCAAAATTGATATAATTATTAATAGCTGTTCCCCGAAAATAATACGTTTCGCCATAATTATCAGTCGTAGTATATAAGCCTGGCTTAGATATACTTTCTTTTAAAACTTCTGATGCATAGCGCTCTTCTTTAGTCACTTTATAAGTAGTAACATTATCTATTATCTCAGTTGAATAGTCTTTTATAGAATAAATAGTTGTACAATTACCTGTAGAATCAATATTCATACAAGTATATTTTGGGCTATTTTCTGTTGAAATACAATTTGGCAATTCTACTAAATCACTGGCTGAAAAAGTGTATCTACCTGTTTTATTATTAAAGTGAGGTTTTTCACTACTACATGAAATAGCTGTACTGGTTTGTCTTAAATTATCTCCACTTATTTCAACCTTAGCAACCTCACCATAATCAATTTGAGGTTCAATTTTATTTAAATCAACTAATTTATTTCTTATTTCTGTTTTTGATAATTCAATGTTGTTGTTAAGTGTATCTGTGACAATTAAACAATCAGCTAAATTATTGATACCATTTTTCACACAGTAACCTTCAATATTATTTATTTCTATATTTCCTGTTATACGTGGGATGTTTAAAATACCATTATTATATTCGTAATGAACTAACTCAGATATAATTTTACCATCCATAGTTATTTGTAAAGCCTTAGGAACTGCCTGTGTTTGATTAAAATCTATGACTAATTCATCTCCATAGAAGGCATTTCTTTGTAAGCCTGTAGAATCTACAATATTAATATATTTTATACTTACATCTTTACCCAAATGATTAACAAGACATTCACCATTTTTTTCTTCTTTTACTTGCTCTTCCTGAAAGCTTTTACTATAACAAAAATCACCATATTTTAACGCTACTGCTACTTTTCCACTATTTGAAATGAATACTTCACCACTTCTTGGTTTTGTACCATTTATTCGCATTTTTATAATATCAAATAAGTTACCATCAATAGATAAAGTATTATCTATCCTTTTTTCATTATAATAAAGTTCAGCCGTTTTTACAATATTTCCACTACTTATTTTATAGCTGTTTTTTCTAGCTTTTTCTATTATATTTAAGATTATTGGTATAGCTATTAATGCTAGTATTACAAGTATCACAATAACAGCTAGTAATTCAATTAAAGTAAATCCTTTTTTCTTCATAAACTCCTCCACTACTATTTTGTCTTAATCTTTTTAACTGATATATTAGTTTTATATTCAATTTCCTATTTAAATGGTCTTAATCTTAAATAATTAATAACTTTATATTGGGTATCTAATAAAAATTTAAGATTAATACTTTTAAATTTCAATTTATTATAAATATTAGTTGAAATAAAGATATTATATTTATATTTTAATCATCAATAGGCATTCCAAATGATTCATTTTCATCAAACTTTTGGAGAAATCTATTATATTTAATGTAATAGTACCAAAAAGCTAATCTACTTTGATATACCCCCCCCCCGGTATTGACGGTTTGCAAACATACCGTTATTTTTATTCTTTCTTTTCATGCAATCAATAACTCCTTATTTTTATATTATTATTTACTATTTACATTTTAACATAAAAAAAACAAAAAAGATATAATTAATTTTCTAACAATAATAACTACAGATTAATTGAGCCTTTCTTAAATTTATAATAATCAAAAAGTATATATAACTTAAAAAAACATCTTAAAATTTTGTTATAATATAAAAACTCATTAATACCATATTTTTTTGATATTTTTAGCGAGTATAAAATAAAAGAACAATTATTTTTTTCTAATTGTTCTTATTTTTTTATTAAATTAACATTACCAAATAATTACTCATCTTCTAGTTCTTCTTCTTCTAATAAATTCAAGTCTTCCATTTCATCATCAGTATCATCTAAATCATCAATATCATCATCAAGTTCATCTATTTCTTCAGATTCTTCATCGATTTCTAAAGCATCTTCCTCTTCAATTTCTTCTTCTTCATCTTCATCGTCAACAACCACTTCAATCGCATGATTATCACGAATATCCCATTCTGCACTATCTAATAATAAAAATCTTTTATCAGTTGTAAGAGAAGTATAAAAATCTCCTATTTTTTCCATATATGCATCATCTGATAAATCTAATAAATTACAAATTTCTTTAAATATTGTCGGTGTATTTAAAGTTTTCTTATTTTCTTTAATGATGGCATAAGCTAAATCGGTGTAAGACATAATTTCTAATTCTTCTTTAGACATACTTTTTAAATTCATATTATTCCTCCTACATCTTTTTTACAGAGATAATTGTATCATATTAAGTAAATTAGTCAAGTCCTTATTGAACTATTTTATAATATGCATAATTTATAAATAAATACTACTTTATTACATAACTTTTAAAACATCAATTCCAAGTAAGTAACACAATTTTTTAATAGCCTTACAGCTAATGTTCAAAATATATAACCAATCTTGTTTTTTAATTATATCATCTAAATTATTAATATGATTATTTTCATAAAAGGCGTTAACAATAACACATAGTTCATATAGGTATTCAGCTATATAGTTTGGCATTCGATTAGCAAAAGCTTGTCTAATTGCTGGTGCAAATTGAATTAACTTAAGTCGTAGTTTACGATCAAATTCATTATAAATATTATTAGATAAAGTAGCTATTTCAGAATCTTTTAAAATCTTATTAATACGTGCATAAGTATATAAAATATATGGACCTGTCTTCCCTATCACATTAGTGAATTTTTGAATATCAAAAATATAATCTTTATCACGACTATTTTGTAAATCTGCAAACTTTAAAATAGCATTTACAACAATAGCTTGACTATCTGTACTCATATATTTATTTTCTTCTTTTTTACTGATAAAAATATCATTAACTTCTTTAAATAAATCATCGAGTTTAGGAGTATTGCCACTTCTAGTTTTAAATGGTTTTCCATCTGTTCCATTAACAGTACCATAACCTAAAAACTCTAGTTTAGTATTAGGTGTTAAACCACTAAGTTCACATACTCTAAATACTTGTTCAAAATGAAGTTCTTGACGATTATCAACTACATATAAAATATAAGCTGGTTGATAGTCTCTAATGCGACTATAGATAGTAGCTAAATCAGTAGTACTATATAAATAAGCGCCATTACTTTTCTCAAAAATAAGGGGTGGTAATTCTTTGGAATCCGTTTCTTTACTAACATTTATAATATAAGCATTATCACTTAATGTTAAAAGCTTTTTTTCTTCTAATAATTTTTTTAGGGTAGGAATATCTTGATACGCATCACTTTCTCCTAACCATAAGTCAAAATGAGCAGACAAATAATCATAAAGGCGTTTTACATCATTTACAGAAACTTCTTTTATTTTTTTAAAATAGCTTTGATAAAGAGGATGACCATCTTGTAAAGCTTTAGTTATATCTGAACATTTTTGTTTTACTACCTCATCAGTTTTACAAAGTGCACTCATTTTAGGATAAATAGCTTCTAAATAAGCAATGTCAATATCTTCTAACTGTTTATTATCTTCTAAAATTCCATAAATAACTTGCCCTATTTGTAAGCCATAGTCGCCTAAATGCACATCACTTATAGTCTTATGCCCAACAAATGTAATAATTCTACGCAACGATTCCCCTACTATTGTTGTTCGCATATGACCAACATGTAATGGTTTAGCAATATTAGCACCACCAAAATCAATAATAAATAATTCTTCTTTAGTATCTTTAATAAAACCCAAATCATCACTATTCATATTAATAACATTACTATTAATAAATTCATCACTTAAACTCATATTAATAAAGCCAGGTTGAACAGCTTCTATTTTTTTTAAATATTTATTTTCTTTTAAATTAGCCACCAACATTGAAGCAAGTTCTATTGGTTTTTTATCATACTTTTTAGCTAGTTTAAAGCAATTATCACATTGATAATCACATAGTTCAGCTCTATTTGATTTTACTACATAAAAAGACTCATCTATTCCTAGGGTTGATGCACTTTCATTTAATAATTGCGCTAAAGTTTCTTGAATCATGTTATTCCTCCCATTTCAAATAAAATTCAAAGGTTTCATTACTATCTAAAATTGTATAATTTATAAGTAATTCACACTCTTTTATAATTAATTGATTAGTTTTTATTTTTAAAGTAAAATGATGGTTATTTAAAATATAAATAGCAGTTGTAGTTGGTTTAAAATTAATATTTAGTTCAGAAACAAAATTTTTCTTTTTAAATAAAACCTCATTAGCATTTATTTCTAAAATAATTACTTCATTATTAATATGCAGTATAATCTTATTTTTAGTTTTTATTCCTGTTGTTGTAAAAACAACTTTTTCAGTTTGTTTTAAATAACCTGATATTTTAATCTTCAACTTATCACCACATTTTAGACGATTATATCACACTTTTTTTTAAAAAGCACTCATAAATTCATATTTTTTTCTAATACTAATAAAAAAAGAGGTGAAGCGTGAAAAAGAAAACAAAAAGATTTATTTTATGTAGTTGCATCCTTATTATACTTGGTATTATGCTTTATGGTGGTCTTTATTTGTATGCATCTTTTACGCCTAAACTGCCAATTAAATCGGCTAATAGTTTTTATCTATATGATATTAATAACAATTTATATGAAACTGAAAGTTCAAGTAAATGGGTTAGTTTAGACGAGATAAGTCCACATTTAATAAATGCAACTATTGCTATTGAAGATAAAAATTTCTTTAAACATTGGGGATTTGATTATTTACGTATTTTAAAGGCTCTTTATATTAATTTTAAAAATCGTAAAACACTGCAAGGTGCTTCAACAATAACACAACAATACGCTAAAAATCTTTTTTTAGATTTTGATAAAAATTGGAGTCGTAAATTAGAAGAAGCGTGGCTCACTATTAGATTAGAAACTCAATACTCTAAGGAGGATATTTTAGAGGGTTACTTAAATACCATTAATTATGGTGGAATATTTGGAATTGAAAATGCTAGTTGGTTTTACTTTGGTAAAAGTGCCAAAGAGCTTAATTTAGCTGAAAGTGCTATTTTAGCTGGCATTCCTAAATCACCTAGTAACTACTCACCTCTTACAAATAAAGAAAATAGTAAAAAAAGACAGAGCTTAATCTTAGATGCAATGGAAAAAGAAAAATTTATTTCTGCAAATGAAAAAGAAGAAGCTAAAAAAATGGAACTTACTTTTTTAGGAGTTTCAAATAAAAATAATTCTAAAATGCTTATGTATTATGAAGATGCTGTGCTTGAAGAATTAAAAAGTATTGATACTATTCCTAATTCTTTTTTACAAACAGGTGGTCTTAAAATATATACTAACTTTGATATCAATGCTCAAAATGCTTTAGAAAATAGTATAAATACTAATATAACAAACCCTGATATTGAAATCGCAGGTGTTGTTATGGATCCTAATACTGGTAAAATTTTAGCTCTAACTGGCGGTATGGATTATTCAAAAAGTCAATTTAATCGTGCTATTAAATCTAAACGCCAAGTTGGGTCAACAATGAAACCACTTCTTTATTATGCTGCTTTAGAAAATGGTTTTACTCCATCATCATCTTTTACTAGTGAAAAAACAACGTTTACTTTTTCAGGTGACAAAACTTATAGTCCTAGTAATTATGCAAATAAATATCCCAATAAAGAAGTTAGTATGACTTATGCAATTGCACACTCAGATAATATATTTGCAGTTAAAACCCATCTTTTCTTAGGAGAAGAAACGCTTGTTGATATGGCTAAAAGACTTGGTATTGAAACCCCATTAGCTGCTTTACCATCTCTTGCACTAGGAAGTGAGGAAATCAACTTAATGGAAATGATGGGAGCTTATGGTAAATTTGCTAGTGGTGGATATAATGTTGAGCCTTATTTTATTAATAAAGTAGAAGATGCAAATGGCAATGTTTTATATGAACACAAAAGTACTAAAAATTTAGTTTTAAACACTAATTTGACTTTTATTTTAAATGAGCTTTTAACTAATACTTATGCTAGGGAATTAGTAGATGATGCATACCCTACTTGTTACAATATTTCTTATAAAATGAAACGCAAATATGCAGTTAAAACGGGTACAACTGATACAGATTTACTTATTTTTGGTTATAATCCTGAATTATTAATTGGACTTTGGAGTGGTTATGATGATAATCGTGAAGTAATTCCTACAGATAGTGCAGCTCTTAAAAACACGTGGGTTGATGCAATGGAAAGTTACTTAGGTGATAAAGAAGAAGTATGGTATAAGATGCCAGATAATATTGTTGGTGTTTTAGTAGATCCTATTACTGGCAAAGTTGCAACTAATGACACAGTTAATAAACGAATGCTTTATTATTTAAAAGGAACAGAACCAAGTGTTGATTATTCTCTTGATAGTTTAATTCCAACTATGAAAGAAGAATAAACAATTACAATATACTGCTTAATAAACATTTTTACTAAATTTTTTAAAATTTAAAAGAGACTATTAGAAATCAAATTATTTCTTGATAGTCTCTTTTTTTATTAATCACCATAGTCTTTTTATATTTATCTTTTGCTTATCTTTAACTTTTCTTTTTCTAGTTGTTTCATCATAAATTAAGTCTATTTTGTCATTTTGATTATCAGTTATTTGTAAAATAAGCTCTCTAATTAATTTATTTACTACTTCGTCTCTAAATATTTTATATAGTTTACTATGTATTTTTTTAGTTTCTTCTAAAGTTATTTCTAAATAAAAACTAATATCAGTTATATTATAATCACTTTTTAAAAAAATTAAAAAAAGCATTTCATTTGTTGTAAACATTTCTGAAAGTCTTTTATAGACTGGTGTTTTCATTAATGATATTAATTTAATATAAAAATCTGATTCTTTCATTTAATCTTTCCTCCAAAGAAAGTATTATACTATTAAAATTTAAAAAAGCAAGTCTATTCTTCTATTAAGATTTCAACCTCATCATTGTTTTTTAAAAGAAAGGCATTAGCATCATCGGTATCTAAATGGGCCTCGTAATAACTTTCCATACTATCTTTAATATAAACATCATCTAAAATACCACCTTTGACGCCAGTTATCTTTAATTTTACCTTTTGATGACTTTTTAAATGCATTTCTGCTAAATCACTCGTTTTTATATGAATATGACGATCAGCAATAATACAGCATTGTCTTTCAATAGCACCAAGAGGTCCTACAATAGTTAAAACAGCACTATCTTCTAGATTACCTGATGCTCTAACAGGAGGATTTAAACCTAATGTATAAGCATCGGTTCTAGAAATTTCTGCTTGAGTATATTCTCTTACTGGTCCTAATATTCGTACATTTTCTATTTGATTTTTAGTTGTTTTTAGGGTTACACATTCAGAAGCCGCAAACTGACCTGGTTGATTTATGGCTTTTAATTTAGTAAGTTCATAATTTTTGCCAAACAGAAGTTCTAAATCATTTTGATTTAAATGGACATGTCTATTAGATATTCCTACTTTTACTTTCATTTTATCACCTATAAAATTATAACATTTTTTTTAAAATATTGAAACTAATATCTTCGTATATTAGATTATATTAATGAATATATTTTAAAGAAAGGATGATTATATGAATAGTAATTATTTTAATGGTTATACACCTGGGAGCCCTCTTTATTCTGGAACCAGTGTAACACCTAATCAGCAAACAGCTCCATCTAGTATGCCAGATTTTCCAATGGAACAATCATATATTGAAAATATTTTAAGAGCTAATAAAGGTAAGCAAGCACGTATCCACATGACATTCCCAGACTCAACAGAATTTCGTGATCGTGAATTTGTAGGAATCATTGAACAGTCTGGAAGAGATCATATTATTTTAAGTGATCCTGCAACTGGTAAATGGTATTTGCTATTGATGATTTATGTTGATTTTATTACTTTTGATGAAAAAATAAATTATAGTTTAGATTTTATACCAAATACTTAAAAATATGTGATATAATTATATTTAGGTGAATAGTATGGAATTAGTATTGATTTTTCTAATAATTTGTATTGTTATTTGTTTTTTAGCAATCTGGTACATTAGTATTTTTAATAAATATCAAGATTATATTGTTCGTATTAATGAAGCAGAAGCTAATATTGATTCAACTTTAAGAAAAAGATTTGACTTATTAAATAAATCAATTAGTCTTATTAAAGGAACGTGCAATATTCAGGAAGATATATTAGAAGTTATTATTAAACTTCGTTCACGAAAATTATCTAATTTTGAACTTGACAGACAACTGTATGATGCGATTAATGAATTTAATACTTTTAAAGAAAAATATCCTGAACTTAAAAGTTCTGAAAGTTTTCTTAGAATTGAATTAGGTATTCATGAATCAGAGTCTGAAATTATCGCTTTTCGTAAATACTATAATGATATTATTACTAAATATAATAAATTGATTAGATCTTTTCCTAGTAATTTTGTTGGAAAGATATCACATTTTGAAGAAAAAACTTATTTTGATGGTAAAAACATGAATGATGACATTATAAATGATTTTAAATTATAAAGAAGCTATGAGCTTCTTTTATTTATGAATACATATTATTTTACTATTAATATATCAAATATTTGTATACTTATATATTATTAAATATTCTTATCAAGATTTTTGTAACTTTTTTTCATATCGTTATCATTTAATATTTAAATATTAAAAAAATAGATAATTTTTCTATCTATTTTTTATAACAAAATTCCAAGCACTCTTACACATATCCTCTAAATTTTTCTCAGCTTTAAAACCTAATTCTTTACTTGCCTTAGAAGGATTAGCATAACAAGAGGCTATATCTCCAGCTCGTCTTTCAACAATTTTATAAGGCACTTTTACCTGATTGACTTTTTCAAAAGTATGAATTATATCTAAAACACTATAGCCTATTCCTGTACCTAAATTATAATAATAAAGACCACTATTCAATTTATTCAAAGCAAGCAAATGCCCATATGCTAAATCACAAACATGAATATAATCTCTTACCCCAGTACCATCACTGGTATCATAATCAGCACCAAAAATAGATAATACTGGAAGTTCTCCACTAGCTACTTTTAAAATATAAGGCATCAAATTATTCGGAGTATTATTAGGATCATCTCCAATTAAACCACTTTTATGGGCACCAATCGGATTAAAATAGCGTAATATAACAATACTCCAGTTTTGATCTGAAATATATAAATCTTTTAACATTCCTTCAATAATTAGTTTTGTTGTACCATAAGGATTAGTTGTATTTAGTGGGCAATCTTCAGTAAGTGGTAATACTTTAGGCTTACCATAGACTGTCGCACTACTAGAAAATACTAGCTTTTTACAATTATACTTATTCAATAATTCACATAACACTATTGTACTAAGCAAATTATTCTCATAATATTTAAGTGGTTTTTCAACACTCTCTCCTACTGCCTTATATCCTGCGAAATGAATAGCTACATCTATTTTATGATTTTTAAAAACTTGTTCTAATGCATCTTTATCACATACATCAATGTTATAAAAAGGAAAGTTCTTACCAGTTATTTTGTTTATATTATCAATAACGGTCATTTTTGAATTAACTAAATTATCAACAACTACAATTTCATAGTCATTGTTTAAAAGTTCAACGCAAGTATGTGAACCAATATATCCAAGACCACCTGTTACTAATACTCTCACTATCTACTTATCTTGACTTTCTATTAGCTTTTCTTCATAAGCCTTTTGCAAAACATAAATATCTTTACTACTCATAAAAATAATAACTGCATTTTTATGTTCTAAAAGTTTATCAACCATGTCATTATTAATATATTCACCATTTTCTAATTTTTCTAAAATAACTTCATATGTTACATCATCATAGCCATCTTCTTCACGATCAACCCCAACATCCATGATATAGGCTTTATCAGCTAAATTAAGGGCTTCAGCAAATTCATCAGCAAATTCTTTAGTCCTTGATAATGTATGTGTTTTTAAAACAGCTACTATTTCTTTATCAGGATACTTTTGGCGCGCTCCTTTAATTGTCACTTTGACTTCAGTAGGATGATGGGCATAATCATCAATAGTAACAATATCACCAATAACATTTTCTTTAAAACGGCGTTTAGCTCCTTTAAACGTTTTTAAACTCTTAGCCACTTCTTTAGCATCAATACGTTCATAATAGCAAAGACCAATAACTGCTAGGGAATTTAAAAGCATATATTTACCATATAAAGGTAAATCAAAATGACCATAATAATTATCTTCAACAAATACATCAAAACTTGTACCTGTTTCACTATAAACAACATCTTTAGCTACTATATCATTATCCTCATCTAATCCATAATAAAAAATTGGTTTATTTATTTCAAGCGAATGTGTATAAGGATCATCACCACAAGCAATAACCATTTTTTCAGCTAAGTTAGCATAACTTACAAAAGCATCAATATAATCTGAAATGTTTTTATAATAATCAATATGATCTAATTCAATATTAGTTATTATTGCATAATATGGACTATACTCTAAAAAATGTCTTTTATATTCACAGGCTTCTAAAGCTAAAAAATCATTTTCTTTACTAGCAAAACCACTACCATCACCAATTAAATAGTTACAACCTTTTAAAGCACCTAAAACATGGGCAAGCATTGATGTAGTGGTTGTTTTACCATGACATCCTGCTACAGTTATCGTTTTAAACATTTTTGTAAAACGCCCAACCATTTCCTGATAAGTATATATTTTTAAGTTCAATGCCATTGCTTTTTTTACTTCAACATTGCTTTCTGTAAAAGCATTACCTTTTACAATAACCATATCTTCTTTAATATTATTTTCATCAAAAGGTAAAATTGTAATACCTTTTTCTACTAAACCATCCTCAGTAAAAAAATGATTTGGTTTATCACTTCCTTGTACTTCATAGCCTAAACTTTTCATAATTTGTGCAAGTGCACTCATGCCTGTTCCTTTTATACCTATAAAATGATACATATAAAACCCTCCTTAACTAAATTTATGTTTATATTTCTAAAAAATTAAGTATAAATGGTCCTAAAACCAACATTAAAATTAATGGAACAATAAATATTACAGATATAATACTTATTTTGTTAGGAATTTTATTAATCTGTCCTTTTATTTCTAATATTTGCTTATCACGTAAAAATTCAATTTGATTATACATCGTTTCAATAATACTATTTCCAAAAATATTAGTTTGTGTAATATTTAAAATAATATTATTAATTGTTTCTGATGGAATTCTTTTTTTCATATCTTCTAATGCTTCAATTAAAGATTTCCCAAACTTCATCTCAAAAAGTGTTTTTTTAAATTCTTCTGATATTTCTGAATCAACATTAAAACATGTTACTTCTAACGAATTTTCTAAATTTCTTCCTGACTCTAAAGTAAGAGTTAAAATTTCAAAAAAGTGCAATGCTTCATTATCTAATTTGTGCATTCTTCTTTTAAGGGGCACTGTTATATAACAAAAGTAAAATAGATAATACCAAATAATTGTTATAAAAGGAGCGATAATATAACCACTTTTAAATATATAAAGACTGATTAAAAAAATCATAAATGATGATAATATTCTTGTTGTAACAAAAGTAGCTGTATCCATTTTACTACTTTTAAGCATCATGATTTTCTCATCAATTTTAATTATTTGATCTTTTTTGTACATTCTATAAATAAGCGAATTTTGTTTTAAATGCATATTACATTCTCACTTTCATAATTTTACTTACCACAATTACATATATAATATAATATATAAGCATCAATAACACCATTATCAATCCTAATGTAGATGTAAAGAAAGGTTGAAAATATTCAGGATTAACAAGAGAAATAAAGATTATAAATAAAAACGGCACTAAAAATAAAACAAAAATAATGATTTTAGAACTTCCTGTTAATGAATTTAGTTCTAAACGTAATTTTTTCTTATTAAAAAGTGATTTTTCAATAGAACTAAACACTTTAATAATATTTCCGCCTGTTTTATTTAAAATCGATAAAGATGCAGTTAGATAAGTTACTTCCTCTAAATTGATACGTTCATTAAAGCGTTTAAAAACGACATCAATATTTAAGCCAAAAGACAACTCTAAATGCATTTTTTTAAACTCTTCACTTATAGGACCTGAAAGCTCATGCGCAACTAAATCAATAGCTTGCAAAATACTTCTTCCTGACTTAAAAGCATTATTCATAATAATAATAGCTTGCAGTAAATCATTTTCTAATTTATTGCGATAAATTCTATATTTAAAAATATATATAACATCGGGTAAAAAGAATCCAATTAATAATAGTGGCAATATTTCATATGATTTTAAGGTTTGAAATTGTAGAGCTTTGGTAAAAACAGCAATCAGAAGAAAAACAATCGAAATGATGATTTTACTTGCAACAAACTCATTTCCTTCCTTATAAACAGTATTAACAATATTGACATATTTATCATAGTGTCGACTAAATTTAACTATAATAACAGATTTGCTAGTTATATTTTTAATGTATTGTATGATTTTTAAATATAATTTAATCACATTATCAAATAAAGATTTATTATTGTCAACTAATGGTTCTATAGTAAACTTAGATATTTTTTTTTCGAAATCAACACTTTTTTGATATTTATAAATTAAATAAATAATTAATACCATTATAATAAATATTATGCCTTGAATGAACATTAGTGGGTAAGTATTACCAACTACATCTATA
>CAOJZR010000003.1 GCA_948466105.1 uncultured Bacillota bacterium
AGATGATAATTTTGATTCTTTAAGCCATGTTGTTTTAGAAGGAAGACGTTCTATAAATAATATTGAACGTTCAGCTAGTCTTTTCTTATGCAAAACTTTATATAGTTTGATTTTAGGCTTTATTTTTATTTTTTTAAGTAAAAGTTATCCGTTTATTCCTATTCAACTTAGTTTAACAAGTATGGTTACTATTGGTATTCCTTCCTTTATTTTAGCTTTAGAACCTAATCATGATAAAATAAAAGGTCAATTTTTAGTCAATGTTTTAAGCAAAAGCTTTCCTGTTGCTCTATCAATTGTTCTTAATATAATCTTTATTATTGTTATATCTTATATGTTTAATTTAAGTTATCAACAATTATCAACCTTATCTGTTATTACAACTGCATTTAATGGTTTTATGTTAATATATAAAATAAGCAATCCATTAAATATTACTAGATTTTTACTACTTATTTTCATGATAACTATTTTTATGGTAGGTTTATTATTGTTTAAAAGTTTCTTTTCATTTGCTACTTTAAATTTCCTTATGTGTTTATTAAGTTTAATTGTTATTGTTAGTTCTATTCTGCTATTTAGTATTCTAACTGATTTTTTTGATTATTTAGTAAAAAAATTCCCTAAATTTTTTAATTAGTATAAAGATAATAATAAAAGCAGTTAACTGTTAAAATATAATTTTACACCCTTGTTTTATTTTTTAATAAAGGATATTTTTACTATTAAAAATATGTGATATAATAAAACTATGATATAGAAAATAGGAATCAAAACATTAAATACATTATTTATTACATTAGTTTTAAAGGATAATTTTTTTTAATCATTGTTGAAAACAGTATAATAAAAAGAAAGTTAATATAATACTTGATGGTATTGATCAAGACTGATAATATATTAAATTACATTTTTAATAATCAATATTCTTTTAACTATAATGCTTTTTTAAGAATTTAGGGAGTGAATAAATTATGAGTGAACATGAATTTGACAGAATAAAAGCGATTATTATACCATATTTTATTAAAGTATTTGGGGAAAAACATAGCAATATAATAATTGATAACATAAATAAAGCAGAATTGATTGATTGCTGGACTTTAGATGGTAGGAAAGCACAAATGTTAAGAGCTTTTTCTAAAAAAAGAGTAGAATTAACTTTGGAATTTTTAAATCGGAATAATATTAATATTCCAGATGAGCTAAAAGCTGAACTTAAAGAAGAACATGGAACTTATAAACTACAGAATATTAAGGAAGCTTCTTCAATTTTAAAACTTTGTTTTGATACAAACGAGTATTCTGAAAATGATTTTAATCGTTTTAGAATGCTAAAGCAGGAACCTACAGATGATGATTATTTAAAAGAAAAGCATATTAAAATTTTAACTAAGTTAGGTATATTCATTTCGAAGGAAGAATTTAATACTTGGATTATAACTGATGAGGCTAAAGCAATATATCAAAAAATTGCAAGATTACAAGAAATTATTTCAAATTTAGATGATGAGTTTCAAAAAATTAAAGAAAAATATAAAGAAACGGAGCTTCTATTAGAAAAAGCTACAGAAATTGAACAGGTTTTAAAAGAAAAATATAAAATAAAATTTCTACAATCTATTTTAAAATATTTAGGAGAAGAAGATAAGAAAAACTTAGATAAATATATTAATTCAAAAGATAAAAGGTGGCATGAATTTAGCAGTAATATGCATATTTTTAAAATTATTGATGAAAGTTTTTTAAGCAATGGTTTACTAGATGCTTTTAGTGATGAAAGTGAAAAACAATTACAAGGTGAATCAACTCCATCACAAAAAGAAACAATTATTGATATGCGTATTAAATATTATAAAGTCATTGGATTATATAATGGTATGCCTAAAGAAGAGTTTCTTGCGACAGAAGAAGCAATTAAATATGCTCCAAGTAAAGAATTTGTTGAAGAAGTTATATCAAAAAAGAAGTTTTTTTCTAATGCTGTAGAACAAGAATATCTTTGTTTGACGAGTAGTTATCAAGATAATTTAAGGAAATTAGAAAGTCTTGATTTAGTTAATTATAGTTTTAGTTTGGAAGAATTTTCTAAATGTAAACATCCATATATACTGCATTGTTTAAAACAAACAGGAGAATTTGTTATGCCATTGTTTTTTTCAACAGAAATGTGTTTAGAAAATTATGCTGATGTTATATTTATTCATGAGATCAATCACATTGTTGAATCATCTTTTCTAACGATTAATGAAGGAGAAGTTATTTCTAAATGTGGTTTTGAAATTATGAGTGATAGTATCCCTAGGAATTATACAGCATTTTCAGAAATAATGAATCAAATAATAGCTATGGAAGTAGCTGAAGCTATGCATAATGATGGGATATATCTTTTTGATAATAAAGATACAGCTAAAATAAAAGATCGTACTGCTTATGAAAAAAATTTTTATTTAGTTGAAGAATTTTATAATAATTTTAGACAAGAAATTATAGATTCTAGAATTTCTAATAATTTAGAAAATTTATTTAATGTAGTAGGAAAAGATAATTTTGATAGTTTAAATAATATAATTAATGAATATAATAAATTGCCATATTATAAAATGATGGATGAATTTTCGGCATCTAAAGAAACAGAATTAACTAAAAAAGGAACAGAACTTTATAGATCGGCTTATGAAACAATTGCATTAATGCAACAATATGCCAAACAGTATAATAGTGATAATATGCATACAGTAAAATGATTGAAATTCCTTTTGTTAGTGATAAAAAAATGTAGTGTCTAATTATATTAACGTTGCTATTTATATTTGTTCAAGTGAAAATTAAATCCACCTTTGATTAAATAGGATTATATAACAAAATAAATTATAATCAAATTTATCTGTTTTTTGTCTTTAATGTAAATTTTTGTATACTATTAATTAAATTTATGTTAAAATTAATATAGGTGATAACATGAACAATATGAGTGAGAAAGAAAAAATAGTAATAGATAGTTTAATTAGCAAAATCACTCTTAAATATAATAGTGATTTAAGTTATAAAGAACAAGAAAATTTTAAGACACTTATCTATAATAAAAATTTAGATTTTTCTTCATTAGTAAAAATATTAAATGATTTATATGCTTTAGAAGAAGAAGCTTTTATGAAAGCAATGGAGTCATGTGGTGTAGTAGAACAAAAAGAAGTTCCTGAGGTAATAAATACGGACGAATATACTATTGATTTAAGTGATTTTGATGATGTATCAATTGAGCCAATTGAGATAGAAGAAATTGAAGAACAAGAAGCTAAAGAACCAGTTGTTGAAAATAATTCAATCATTGAAGAACCTCTTATTCTAGATGAAGAGTATATAACAGAATTGCCTAATACAGAAAAGTTAACACCATTAGAGAAAGATGAACCAATAGAAATAGTAAAACCTATTCAAAATAGTGTTTTACCAAATTCAGTAAGAGGTTATGTAGATATAACACTTCTTGTAATTATTTTAAATGCAGTTTGTGGAATTGGTTTATGGATTATGCTTAATATTTTCTATAATGCTTAAAAGTATCAAAAGATTAATTTGATATTTTTTTTTGACATAATATTTAAGACCAACCTTATATAATAATTATGGTGAACAATATGAAAAGAAAATTTAAATATAAAAAAAGATTTAAATTAAGTTATTTGTTATATATAGTAATCATCTACTTGATTTATCAACTACTATTTAACACATTATTTAAAAGTTCTAAAATTAAAACAAGTGACCAATTCGTTATCAGTATTTTAGATCAAGCAAGTTTTCCAACCATGAAAAAAAAACAAAACGCTTTTCATTATATTAGCCGTTTAGTAACAAGCATTGATACTTCAAAACCCCTAACTATTCTTGAAAATGCTTTTAATTATGAAAGTAGTTTAAATCATAATGATGACTATAGTAATATGGAAGAATTAAAACAAGTAACTAGTTTTGTTGAAGATCCAAGTCCTACAAAAGTAGATAAACCAAAAGTTTATCTTTATAATTCTCACCAATTAGAGAATTATAGCATGCAGACTTTAGAAGTATATAATATTACACCTAATGTCCTAATGACTTCTTATCTTTTAAAGGAAAAATTGAATAAATTAGGAATAAATACTATTGCTTTAGAAGAAGATTTAAGTAAATATATGGAAGAAAATAATTTAAGTCATGCAGATAGTTATAAAGTTAGCCGAAAGTATTTAACAGATGCCTTATATAAATATGATTCTATTGAATTATTTATTGATCTTCATCGAGATTCAATAAAAAAACAAGTATCAACAACAACTATAAATAATCAAAGCTATGCCAAAATTTTATTCGTTGTTGGCCTTGAACATCCTAATAATGCCAAAAATTTAGCTGTTGCGACTAAAATAAACAATATTATTAAAAGAGATTATCCCAACTTAACAAGAGGTATTTTAAAAAAATCAGGTAAAGGTGTTGATGGCATTTATAATCAAGATGTCAATGAAAACGTTATTTTAATTGAAGTTGGTGGATATGAAAATACTATTGATGAAGTAAATAATACTATTGAAATTGTTTCAAAAGCCATAAAGGAGTATCTAGATGAAAACGGAAGATAAAATAAAACTTTTTTGTAAGTTTTTTCGCTATGCTTTTACTACTTTTTTGATTTTATTTGTCGCACTTTATATATCACAAGCTACAGGTTATTATGAATATACAATGCATAAAAAAATGACCTTCACTGAAGATCAAATTAAAAAATTTGAACAAGATGTTAAAGATGGTAAAGAAATTGATTTAAAAGTCTATCTTGATGATACTAGTAAAAACTATCAAAATGTTACATCTAAATTAGGTTATGCTGTATCATCAAAAATTGAAGAATTTGTAGAAGGAAGTATTGAAAATGCTTTCAAAATTCTAGGTAATTTAATTCAAGAATAGAAAAAAGCTTTAATACATGATATAATTATCTAGAAAAGAGGTAAAAAATGGAAGATATAATCATTGGATCACATGTATCATTTAATAAAAACGAACAACTACTTGGCAGTGTTAAAGAAGCCATTAGTTATGGAGCAAATACTTTTATGTTTTATACAGGTGCTCCACAAAATACCCTTAGAAATAAAATTGATGATAACTTAACAAAAGAGGCTTATGAACTTATGAAAAAAAATAACATTAATCCTAATAATGTTATTGTTCATGCACCATATATTATCAATTTAGCAAATGATAATGATAATTACAATTTTGCCATTAACTTTTTAAAAGAAGAGATAAATCGTGTTGAAAAATTAGGTATGAAAATTATTGTTTTGCATCCAGGTAGTCATGTTAAATTAGGACCAATAAGAGGAATTAATAATATAATCACAGCTTTAAATACAGTTTTAACAAAAGAAACAAAAGTTATAATAGCCTTAGAGACTATGGCTGGAAAAGGAACAGAACTAGGCTCTAATTTCGAGGAATTAAAACAAATCATAGATGGGGTAGAACTTAAAGATAAAGTAGGTGTTTGCTTAGATACTTGTCATATTAATGATGCAGGTTATGATTTAACTAATTTTGATAATGTTTTAGTGCAATTTGATGAAATTATCGGCTTATCTAAGCTTGTTTGTCTTCATATCAATGACAGTAAAAATCTTATATCATCTCATAAGGATCGTCATGAAAATATCGGTTTTGGAACACTAGGATTTGAAAACATTATAAAAGTAATTTACCATGAAAAATTAAAAGGTCTTCCTAAAATATTAGAAACACCTTATATAACTAATAATGATGAAGAAAATAAAAAGCTTTATCCACCATATAAATTTGAAATAGCCATGATTAGAAAGAAACAGTACGATTTAGAGTTAATTGATAGTGTTCGTAATGCTTATAAGTAAAAACGATATTTGTTTTTATAAAAGTTAAGTAAGTATTTCATTTTATTTATTTTATCAGGACTAATATCTTTGCTTAAAGAATCAAAAATCATGTCACTATTACCATATATAATTGTATTATAATTGTTTTGAATACAATTATGTATAATTGTTGCTTCATTTTCACTTAAAGCAATATCATTGCTATTTGCAAATTTAATAACATCAGTAATACTTATTTTATTAATATACTCAGCTATCATATTTTTAAACATAAAACCCCCCATAAATAGTATATGAATAAAATAGCTAAAATGCGAGTAAAATTTAAATAGATAGGGGTAATGTTAAATGTTAAATCCAATAAAGATAAATAAAAGTTTAGAACCTATTATAAGTGATGAAGCACTAAAATATCACTATAATTATTATTTAAATGCATTAAATAAACTAAATCAATTAATTGGTTCATCTAGTTTTAAATCAGCTGATGCCATAATAGCTAATATTGCAACTTTTAATGATAATCGTGATGATATTTTATATTATGCATCAAGTGTTAAAAATCATGAGATGTATTTCAATAATATCGGTAATTTAAATAAACCAAGTGGAAAACTACTAGATAAAATAAATAGTACTTATGAAAGCTATGATAATTTTAAAGCCGAGTTTAAAAAGACAGCTTCTAAATTAGTTGGAAGTGGTTATACATATCTAGTTATGGATAAAAATGGGTTAAAAATCATTAATACTAGCAATGAAGATAATCCAATAACATATGGATTTATTCCACTTTTTAATATTGATTTATTTGAACATGCTTATTTTCTAGATTATCATAATAATAGAAACGATTATATAGATGCCTTATTTTCGATTGCTGATTTTACTAACGCTAATGAAATATACAAACAAAATCAATAAAAAATATAATTATTATAAAAAAAATCGTGATATAAAAGAAAAAATCGAAAAAAGGTACATAATTTTAATTGTTATTGTCATTGTTATAATGCTTACATTAGTTATTAAATTATTTTCTGTTCAAATTGTAAATAATGCTTATTATATAAAAAAAGTTGAAGAATTAAGTCAAGTTTATATTGATGGACCAACAGCTCCACGAGGTAGAATTTATGATCGCAAAGGTCGTTTAATTGTTGATAATAGTCCAGTTAAAGTAATTTATTATAAGAAAAAAAGTGGTGTTAGTACTAAAGATGAAATTGATTATGCTTATAAAATGGCTAAGATGATTGAAATTGATTATAGTAAATTAACAAAAACTAATTTAAAAGAATTTTGGATATTAAATAATAGTGATAAAGCCAAAGAAAAGATTACTGAAAATGAATGGCAAGCATTTGAAGAAAGAAAATTATCAAATAGTGATATTCAAAAACTGAAACTAGAACGTATTACAGATGATGAATTAGAGACTTATGATGCCCTTGATAAGGAAGCAGCATATATATACTACCTTATGAATACAGGTTATTCATATGAAGAAAAAATTATAAAAAATAAAGATGTTACTGATAATGAATATGCTTTAATTGGTGAAAATGTTGATAGTTTAAATGGCTTTGATACTAAATTAGATTGGCAACGAGTATATCCATATGGCGATGTTTTTAAAAGTATGTTAGGTAGTGTCTCAAAAAGTGAAAGTGGCATACCTTATGAACTTAAAGATTATTATTTAGAACAAGGTTATAGTTTAAATGATCGTGTTGGAACAAGTTATTTAGAATACCAATATGAAAGTGTTTTGCGTGGTACTAAGAATAAATATTTACTTAATGATGATGGAAGCTATTCTTTAGTAAGTGAAGGTAAAAGAGGTAATGATGTTGTTCTTACAATTGACATTGAATTACAAAAAATGGTTGAAGACACAATTGTTGAATATTTAATTAGTGGTAAAAGTGAACCTAATACAGAATATTATGATAAATCATTTGTTATAATATCTAATCCTAATACTGGTGAGATTTTAGCAATGGCTGGTAAACAAATTGAAGAAACACCAGACGGATACAAAGTCTACGATTATACACCAGGTATTACAACTTCACCTGTTACTATTGGTTCAGCGGTAAAAGGTGCAAGTCATATTGTCGGGTATAATACAGGTGCACTTTCTGTTGGAGAAGTTCGTAATGATGCATGTATTAAAATAGCCGCTACTCCTCTTAAATGTTCATGGACTAATACTTTAGGAAATATTAATGATATAACAGCTTTAAGACAATCATCAAATGTCTACCAATTTAAAACAGCTATTAATGTAGGAAAAGGAACATATATATATGATGAACCATTAAAAATTGATGAAGCAGCTTTTGATATATATCGAAGTACTTTTGCTGAATTTGGTCTTGGTGTTAAAACAGAAATTGATTTACCTGTTGAAAGTTTAGGCTATAAAGGAACAAGTAAGTTAAGTGGACATTTGCTTGACTTTGCGATTGGTCAGTATGATACTTATACTCCTATTCAACTATCACAATATGTGAATACTATTGCTAATGGTGGGTACCGTGTAAAACCATTTTTGCTAAAAGAAGTATATGAACCAACTACCACTCCACTTACTAATCAAATAAGTAAAACGGAAGTAACAGTTTTAAACCATCTTAATACAGAAGAAGTCTATTTAAATAGAGTAAAAGAAGGATTTAAAGCAGTTATGACACCTGGAGGAACTGGTAGTGGCTATGTTGATATGGTTTATAAACCAGCTGGTAAAACAGGAACCAGTCAAAGTTTTATTGATACCAATAATGATGGTGTTGTTGATAAAGAAACTCTCACTAATACATTTGTTGCTTATGCACCATATGATGCCCCAACAGTAAGTTTTACTATTATTTCACCTAATATTAGTCATTATGATGGAGCCACTAATTTTCAAAGCCGTGTAAATAAACGTTTAAGTAATGCCATAAGTAGTCGATATTTTCAAATTTATCCACAATAATAGTTGAATTATTGTAATATTTTGGTATAATTAGAATTGACATTTATAAAGGAGGGAAGTTATGGCAAAAAAGGGTGAAGCAAGAGAAAGAATTACACTTGCATGTACAGTTTGTAAAAATGAAAACTACCGTACTGAAAAAAATAAAAAAAATACGACTGAACGTTTAGAATTACAAAAGTATTGTCCAAAATGTAGAAAGTCAACAATACATAAAGAGAAAAAATAGAAATGAGGTAATGTCATGTTTAATATAAATGATATTAAAAATGGAATGACATTTATTTTCGAAGGAAATATTTATGTTGTTTTAGAATTTTTACACGTTAAACCGGGAAAAGGTGCAGCTTTTGTTAAAGCCAAACTTAAAAATTTAAGAACTGGATCAATTGTGGAAAAGACTTTTAATACCAGCATTAAATTAGAAAAAGCTATGATTAGTAAGCAAGGAATGCAATATTTATATGCAACAGGTGATACTTATAACTTTATGAATATGCAAACATTTGAACAAATGGACTTAACTAATGAGCAGTTAGGTGAAGATGCCAAATATTTAAAAGAAGGCTTAAATGTTGATGTTACTTTTTATGAAGGTGAAATGTTAGGAATAACTTTACCTGAAAAGATTGAATATTTAGTTACTGAAACAGAACCTGCTGTAAAAGGTAATACAACTAATAATGCTCAAAAAGATGCGACTATGGAAAATGGGTTAAAAGTAAGAGTACCACTTTTCATAAATCAAGGTGAAAAAATTATAGTTTCAACTAAAGATGGAAAATATGACTCAAGAGCCTAAAAGGCTCTTTTTTTGTAGATGATTTTTAGTATATTAAAATCTATTTATTGTATGATTATCATGAAAAATATATTTATTTATGTTCACTTTTTTGTTATACTAAACAAAAGGAGTAAGCTATGAAAAAGAATTGGCCATATTTAATTATTTTTTTATTGTTTGAAATTATACTATTTTTAAGTCCTATATCTGGAGATGACTGGGGGAATTATCTTATTGGAGAAACAGGAATTTATCACTCCATAGGTAATGCAGTAGGGATGTATTTTGATTGGGAAGGACGATTTGTAAGCCGTATTTTGATTAATATTTTAACCTATCATAAAATTCTTTGGAATATAGTAAATGGGCTATCTCTTACCATTAGTGTTTACTACTTAAAAAAATTAATAAATCCTATTAATAATCAAATAACTTTTCTATTGATTCTAAATATTTTATTGTTTATGAATATTTATACATTTTCTCAAGTAATTGTTTGGATAGCTGGAAATGTTACATATACTTTAGTTATACCTTTGTTACTTTACTATTTTTATACAGTTCTTAATACTAAGGATAAAGGTAAAATAATTGGACTAATACTTTTTTTAAATATAATTATTCCAATGTTTGTTGAACATATGGGTTTAATTTTAGTTATTTTCAATTTATATATTATGTTTAAAGATCTGATCATTAATAAAAGTCAAAATAAACGATATTTTTTATATTTTATCATTTCCTTATTAAGTTTTATTATAATGTTTATAAGTCCTGGTTCTTTAAAACGAGCTAGTATTGAAAATATAGCTTTTAATAATCTGTCCTTTATTGGTAAAATGTTAAGCAATCTTTCTAATTTTATCTACTATACTTTTATTAGTAATATTTATACAATTATATTAATGATTATAGCTAATGCTTATTTAATAAAAAATAATTTTAAAAACCAAAAAATAAAGATATTTTTATATTTGTTCTTTTTAGTTATACCATTTATAATAATACTTATATCACTACTTAATCATTTTGTTACTAATTCCTTTTTAAATAGCTTAAATCAAAATAATATTTTTATTCAAAGTTATTTTATATCGTATATTACTTTTGATATTATTATGTTTATATTGATATTTAAAGAACAGAGTTTTACTTATCTTTTAGGAATTTTGGCTAATACAATTATGCTTCTTTCCCCAACATGGGGATATCGTACTGGTTTTTTTACCTATGTTTTTTTAAGTTTAGCTTTTATCATGGTTATTGATAAATATTATAAAGAGAAAAAGACATTAAATATTTTGCTTTTTTTAGTAGTTATATTATCTTTTAGTTTCTATATATTTTTATATATAAATATTTATCAAGCTAATTATGAAAGAAAAAAAAGTATTGAAAAACAAAAAAATAATGATGTTATTGTAATAGAACGTTTTCCTTATTTTGCTAATTGTAACATTAATCCAGAAAATACATATCATTTAACTAAATTTAAGGAGTATTATAAAATTGATGCTAATGCAAATATTAAATTAGTTGATGGGAAATGGTTATTTAAAATAATATATCAAAAATAATAAATATAAGTTAATATTAAAATAAAGATACATCTTATTCTATTATGAAAGAGATAATTTTCATATAATTAAAACAAATTAATGTAAATTTTAAAAGAAAAGGTACTAATAAAATCTTTCTTTTTTTTTACTTTTGCGCTATACTAAATATAGAAGATAAGGGGAATAATATGATACTAAGAAAACCATATGCATTTTTAATCAAGCATTTTAAACTTTTACACATTATCCTAACAATATTAATATCTTATTCAGTATATAAAACAAATCTCATTATTCATTTTTTTAATGAGTATATTAGTTCTAGTGATGTCATAATAGGTAGTGCTGTAAGAGTTAGTCTTTTTAATGGCCTTGTTTTCTTTGTGCCTTTTTTAGTTGTAATCTTTTCTATTATTTTATTAGCAGTTATGTATAATAAAAAAAAGCCTTTTCTTTTTTATATACTAGTTATATTAGTAAATATAATTAGTATAGCTATCTATGGTATTGCTTATTCAAATGTTCTAGTAATGCAAAATACCCTTATCAATGTAAGGACTGCAAGTTTAATTAGAGATTTTCTTTATATTGAGCTTATTATGCAAACTGTAATTGTAATTATATCAACTATTCGAGCAACAGGTTTTGATATCAAAAAATTTAATTTTGTCAAAGATTTGCAGGATCTTGAAATAGATATTAAAGACCGTGAAGAATTTGAAGTTGATGTTAGTTTTGATACTAACCGTTTCAATAGACATCTAAGAAGGGGTTATCGCTATATAAAATATGTTTATATTGAAAATCAATTTTTAATCCATTTATCACTTTCTTTAATATGTGCGACAGTATGTTTTATTATTTATTTTAATTTGACTATCTATCAAAAGACTTATAACCAGCAAAGTGCTTTTTCGACCAATAGTTTTATTATGCATGTAGAAAATACCTATGTCACCAATACTGATTATCAAAATAAAAAGCTAAATGACAATTATTTAGTAGTTGTTGAGGTAGCTTTGAAAACTAATTATGGTGTAAAAGAATTTGATGTTGAGTCACTTGATTTGAAAATAAATGATCAGCACTTTAAACATACTATCAAATATAAAGATAAAATGTTTGATTTAGGAAATACATATATAAATCAAGAAATAAATAATAAATTTAGTAATTATACCTTTACTTTTGAGATACCAAGTTCATTAATAAATGAACCAATGACTTTAAGATATATCAATGAAATCGATTATCTAGGTAAAAATCTTCAACCTAAATATGTGCGAGTAAAACTTGAGCCTAAAGATCTAAAAACAGTTAAGAAACAGGATCAAACTTTACAAAATGTATTTAGTTTAAATGATAGTTCATTTAAAGATGCTAGCGTAAGAATAGATAGTTATGAAATACAAGATAAGTATAAATTAGAATATAGTTTTTGTGCTAAAAAAGATGTTTGTTATACATCTTATGAATACATTGTACCAAGCTCTTTAAATAATTATGAAAAAACACTATTAAAACTAACTGGATCATTTGAATTAAATAATAATGCAATTAAAAATATATATAATTTATATGATTTGATAGAGTATTTTGGTGTTTTAGAGTATACTATAAATGATGAGGCAAAAACACGAGATATTGCTTTTAAACGAGCTAATTCGACTAAAGATACCAATACATACTATATAGAAGTTTTAAAAGAAGTCAAAAATGCTACAAAAATTGATTTAAAAATAGTTTTAAGAAATTATGAGTATATTTATCATTTGAAATAGGATATTGATGTCCTTTTTTTCTTTATTTACAAAGGGAAATCAATAGTTTCTTTTTTTTTGGAATTTAACTAGACTTTTATAATATTTTGTACTATAATAAAAAACGTTTTCCAAAAGAGGGGGAAAAAAAATGATTAAAAATAATTTACCCGTTATTTTATTAAAAGGTGTTGTATTACTTCCACATAATGAATTACGTTTAGAATTTGATAATGATGAAGGTAAAAACATCATTGATGTTTCTGAATTATTTCATGAAAATAAAATTCTCATTATTAATAAAATTGATCCATTAGAGGAAGTACTTAATATAGATAATATGCCTAAAATTGGCGTTATAGCTAAAATAAAACATAAAATGGATTTGCCTAATGGCAATCTAAGAGTTATTTTAAAAGGAGAAAAACGCGCCCTTGTTCATGAATATTTAAATTTAAATCATAAAGATGAGATTTTAGAATCAATTATTTCTGATGTTAAAAAGATAGAGCTAGATCAAGAAAATGAACAAGTATTAATTAGAAAAGTAATAAGAGAAACTGAAAATTATGTTAAAAGAATTCCTTATATTAGCAATAGCATTTTATCATTAATTGCTAGTATAACTTCACTTGATAAATTAACTGATGTTATCGCTCCCAATCTTCCAATTACCAATGATCGATTAATTGAGTATTTAAATGAAATTAATCCTAATAAAAAAGCTACAATGATTTTATCAGATATCTATAAAGAAGAAGAAATGTTTACTATTGAAAAACAAATTGATGCTAAAGTAAGAGAAGAACTAGATAATTCACAACGAGAATATATAATTCGTGAAAAAATAAAAATGTTAAAAGAAGAACTAGGTGATTATAGTAGTAAAGATAATGAAATAGATGATTTATACCTAAAAGTTGAGCAAAAAGAACTACCAATCACTATAAAAAATAAAGTAGTTGAAGAAATCAAAAAATATGCTAGTCTTCCTACAACATCACCTGAGGTTAATATTGCTAGAAATTATATTGATTGTATATTAGATTTGCCATGGGTAGAAAAGACTCTTGATAATGATAATTTAAAAATAGTAAGAAAAAATTTAGATAATTCGCATTTTGGCTTAGATGATGTTAAACTTAGAATTATAGAATATCTCGCAGTAAAAAAAATGACTAACAGTTTAAAAAGTCCTATTCTTTGTTTAGTAGGCCCACCAGGTGTTGGTAAAACAAGTTTAGCTTTTAGTATTTCTAAATCAATTAATCGTAATTTTGTTAAAGTCTCAGTTGGTGGAGTAAATGATGAAGCAGAGATAAAAGGGCATCGGAAAACTTATATTGGAGCCCAGCCAGGGCGTATTATTTCGTCAATGAAAAAAGCTAAAAGTATTAATCCTGTTTTTTTAATTGATGAGATTGATAAGATGAGCAAAAATATTAAAGGAGATCCTGCTAGTGCGCTATTAGAAGTATTAGATCCTGAACAAAATAGATATTTTAGTGATAATTATTTAGAGGAAAACTATGATTTATCACAAGTAATGTTTATCGCAACGGCTAATTATATAGAGGATATTCCAGAAGCCTTACAAGACCGCTTAGAAGTAATTAAACTATCAGGTTATACTGAATATGAGAAATTAGATATTGTTAAAAAGCATTTAATTCCTAAAATATGTGAAAATCATGGAATTAAAGCAGAATTGTTAAATTTTGATGAACAAGCTATTTTAGATATAATTAGATATTATACCAAAGAAGCAGGTGTTCGTGAACTTGAAAGACAAATCGCAAAAATAGTCCGCAAAGTTGTAACAGCAATTGTTATTAATAATGTTCATTTAGCAAGTTTAAATATATTAAGTAGTAATTTAGAAAAATACTTAGGAAAAAAGAAATATCAATATCTAACTAATGTCAGCAATTATCAAGTTGGTGTTGTAAATGGTCTTGCTTATACTCAGTATGGTGGTGATACTCTTTCTATTGAAGTTAATTATTATGAAGGTAATGGTGAATTAAAACTAACTGGTAATTTGGGTGAAGTAATGAAAGAAAGTGCTTTGCTTGCGTTTAGTTATATAAAAGCCAATTGCAAAAAATTAAACATTGATTATAAAAAATTAACCGATAATGATATCCATATTCATGTTCCAGAGGGAGCTATTCCTAAAGATGGGCCAAGCGCTGGAATTGCGCTTACAACAGCCTTAATAAGTGCATTATCTAATTTAAAAATAGAAGATAATCTAGCGATGACAGGAGAAATTACTTTAAGAGGTCAAGTTTTAGCTATAGGTGGGTTAAAAGAAAAAAGTCTTGGTGCTTATAGAAAAGGAATTAGACGTATTATTATTCCAAGTGATAATTTAAAAGATTTAGATGAAATCCCAGAAGAAGTTAAAAAGGCTATTGAATATATTCCTGTTAAGGACTATAATGAAGTATATGAAGTTATAAAAAAAACAAATAAAAAAGAAGTGTTAACAAAATAAATCATTTTTAAAAAATAAGTTTGTTATAAGATATAAACTTATTTTTTTATTTGCTAAAGCATACTTCTTGTGGTATTATATAAATAGTAAACAGCAGTTAAAACTTAAGGAGTAAGATGGTATATGAAAATAAAGAGTAATATAAGTGTTGTGTTTGCAAATAGTCCATACTGG
>CAOJZR010000004.1 GCA_948466105.1 uncultured Bacillota bacterium
TAATCCAAGTAATGTAAATTATATAGTTAAAGGATCTAATAATGATGGAACACATAATTTAGAAGCAACTTATTACTGTAATATCTGTGGTGAGGATATTGTTTTAACTAAAACAGAAAGTTGTTCTTATACAACTAGTTATTTGCAAACTGAAAGAGATAGTATTCATAAGAAAGTTGACGAATGCTCTATATGCCAAGATCGTAAGGAAGTTGAGGAAGTTTGTACACCTAGCGATGAACTGGAGTGTGTTAAAGAAGGCGACATAATTTATGAATATTATGGATGTGAATTGTGTCAAGGAAGATGTCAACAAGTTCCACATACTGATCATAAAATGGGTCCATGGGAAGAAAGAAATAATAAAGAACATATAAGATATTGTATTTGTACTGAAGAAAGAGAAGTTCAAAATCATAATATTACTTATGATAAAAGTACTAATAACTGGATACTAAACTGTCCTGATTGTGGTTATACTAAAACCGTTGCTGATCATGAACATGGTGAAGATGAAATGGATTATTTAGATATTGTAATGGATAAAAAAATTTATGATAATTTAGTATCTAAAAGTCAGTTTGCAAATCCTAATCCAAGCCCTTATGATGTTTGTTCTTGGTATGAAGTTTATTGCCCTGATTGTGATAATGTATATAGAATAAACTATAAACATAATTTTGTTAATGGAAAATGTACAAGGACAAAGTATTGCCAGGGAATATTAGATCCAAACTATGTTCCAGCTAGCAATGATGAAATTGAAACTGAAGAAATATCTTCTATTGAAGAATTGCAAGACGATATTCATAATGAAGAAATAACTTTACCAGAGGCTGATATAATTGATAATATTAATAATGATACAACAATAGAAGAAGTGCCAAAAGATACTATAGATGAAAATTCAACAATAACTGATGAGATTGCAAAATTAGATGAATTAAAAGAAAAGTTAACATATGTTGAATCATTAGAGAAAAAATTTGTTATTGAAAAAATAGAGAAAAAGAAAGTTATAGCTTTAGCTTATAAAAAATAGTATTGTAAAAATCGATTATTTAATTTAATCGATTTTTTATTAATATATTAAAAAGTAATATTATTTACTTATGATATAATAAATGCTATAATCTACTAAGTAGGTGGTAAAATGTCAGGAGAGGTTTTTGAAAAAATATTAGTTATTGTGTTTACAACATTTATGTTTGTTTTGATAGCCACACCATTTGTAAAAAAAATAGCTTTACATATAGGTGCTGTAGATATGCCTAATGAAAGAAAAATTCATAAAAAGCCAATGCCAAGATTAGGCGGAATTGCAATATTTTTAGGTTTTTTACTAGGATATATGTTATTTGGACAACCTAGTTCAATTATGAATTCTATTTTAATTGGTAGTTTTATAATTGTTTTAACAGGAGTAGTTGATGATATAAAGCCTTTAAAAGCAATAATGAAATTAGCTGGACAAATAATATCAGCTTTAGTAGTAGTATTTTATGGTGAGATTCTATTGAAAGATTTAAGTGCATTTGGCTTGTATATTGATTTTGGAATATTTGCTTATCCAATTACTATTTTCTTTATTGTAGGATGTATTAACTGTATTAATTTGATTGATGGCTTAGATGGTTTATCTTCTGGAATAAGTGCAATTTATTTTTTGACAATTGGTATTATTGCAACTATGCAGGGAAAAACAGGTTTGGATTTTGTTTTAGCATTTGTTATGTTTGGCTCAACATTAGGGTTTCTTATCCATAATTTTTATCCCGCACGAATTTTTGCTGGTGATTCTGGTTCAATGTTTATGGGTTTCATTATCTCTATTATTGCTTTACTTGGCTTTAAAAATGTAACAATGACATCATTATTAATTCCTATTTTTGTATTAGCTATTCCTATTTTAGATACCATTTTTGCTATTATAAGAAGATTTTTAAAAGGAGAAAGAATTTTTAAACCAGATCGCTTTCATATACATCATCAGCTTTTAAATTTAACTTTTAATCAAAGAACAACTGTAATTATAATATATGCTATTGATTTATTATTTGCATGTGCATCAATTGTGTATGTTTTAAAAGATAAAACACTTGGTTATATTGTATATGGTCTTTTACTTGCTATTGTGATTTTGTTTGTAACTAAAACTAATGTTATTATGGATCATGATTTGTTTATGAAGAAACTACGACATAGTGCTAAAAAGGAAGATTAAATAATTTTCCTTTTTTTGTATAATTTAGTTTAATTTTTACACAATAGTAGTAGGTGATAATATGGAAGAATTAGTGCGTGTTGTAATAAGATGTATTTTATCATTAGTATGTTTGTTTTTAGTAACAAAAGTGCTTGGGAAAAAACAAGTATCCCAACTTAGTTTATTTGACTATGTAATTGGTATCTCAATTGGTAATTTTGCGGCTGAGATTTCTATTAATCTAGATGCTAAGATACTTAGTGGAATTATAGCAGTAATTATCTTTGGTTTATTTGCTTATATTGTATCGTGGTTAACAATGAAAAGTATTATTTTGCGCAGATATTTTACAGGAACACCTACAGTTCTAATTGATAAAGGAAATATTTTATATGATGGTTTAAAAAAAGTAAAATTTGATGTTAATGATTTATTGCAGGAATGTCGTATAGGAGGATATTTTGATGTCAGTGAAATCGAATGTGCTGTTTTAGAAGTAAATGGTACTTTGAGTATCCTTCCTAAAAGTGAATATAAACCTTTAACAGCTAAAGATATGAATATAAAAGCTGATAAGCAAGGATTGGTTGCTAATGTTATCATAGATGGTAAAATAATGCTTGAAAATTTAAGTTTAATTAATAAAGACATCGAGTGGTTAGACCATGAATTAAAAGTAAAAGGAAAAAAAGTAGAAGATATATTATTAGGAACAATTGATGTTAATGATAAAATAACAATTTTTGATAAAATAAATGGTAAAAGTTCTCATAATACCTTGGAATAGTTTACAAAAATAAAATACTATGGTATAATTTGTCAGTTGATGGGAAGTGTATTTATGAATAAAAGAAATGTTGCCATAATTGCGCATGTCGATCATGGCAAAACAACCTTAGTTGATAAATTGTTACAAATGTCAGGAACTTTTCGTGATAATGAAGAAGTACAAGAACGGGCAATGGATTCTAATGACATTGAAAGAGAAAGAGGAATTACTATTTTGGCTAAGACAACAGCCATAAATTATAAAGACTATCGAATAAATATATTAGATACACCAGGTCATGCTGATTTTGGTGGCGAAGTAGAACGTATTATGAATATGGTTGATGGCGTAATTTTAATTGTTGATGCTTATGAAGGAACAATGCCACAAACACGTTTTGTTTTAAAAAAAGCTTTAGAAGCAGGTGTTATTCCAATAGTTGTAGTAAATAAAATTGATAAACCTTCAGCACGTCCTAAGCAAGTAGTTGATGAAGTACTTGACTTATTTATAGAACTTGGGGCTGATGTTGAGCAACTTGATTTTCCAGTTATCTATGCTTCTGCTTTAGCAGGTACTAGTAGTTTTAGTGATGATATTACAACTCAAGAAAAAACTATGGATCCCATTTTAGATACAATCATTAATTATATACCAGAACCTAAAGTTGATATTGAAGGCGGTTTTTTATTCCAACCTGCTTTGCTTGATTATAATGACTTTGTGGGAAGAATTGGAATAGGTCTTGTTAAGCGTGGTAAAATAAAAGTTAATGATAATGTTACTTGTGTAAGACTAGATGGTTCTTTAAAACAATTTCGAATCCAAAAAATGTTTGGCTTTATTGGTTTAAAACGTGTTGAAATACAAGAAGCTAGTGCAGGGGATATTGTTGCTATTGCAGGTCTTGTTGATATATCTGTTGGTGAAACTATTTGCAGTAATGATAAAGTTGAGGCTCTTCCTATTTTACGTATTGATGAACCAACCTTACAAATGACTTTTGGAGTTAATACTAGTCCTTTTAATGGACGTGATGGAAAGTTTTTGACAGCACGTAAAATTGAGGAAAGACTAATTAAAGAAACACAACGTGATATTAGTTTAAAAGTTGAACAAAAAGATAGTGAATCATGGACAGTATCAGGACGTGGTGAATTACATTTATCTATTTTAATTGAAAATATGCGTCGTGAAGGTTATGAATTACAAGTATCAAAACCACAAATTATTACTAAAGAAATTGATGGTGTTCTATGTGAACCTTTTGAAGATGTACAAATCGATGTACCTGAAGAATATGTAGGTAATGTTATTGAATCGCTTGGTTTGCGTGGTGGTAATATGGAAGGAATGCATAATTATGAAAATCAAGTTCGTCTAACATATACAATTCCATCTCGTGGTCTTATTGGTTTTACAACTGAATTTATGACTTTAACTAAAGGATATGGTATGTTAAACCATACATTTAAAGAATATAATAAAATGGTTTCTAATGAAGTAGGCAAAAGAAAATTGGGAGTGCTTGTTTCAATGGAAAATGGTAAAGCAACAGCATATGCTTTAGGCCAATTAGAAGATCGTGGTGTTATGTTCGTTGAACCAACAACTGAAGTATATGAAGGAATGATTGTTGGTGAAAATAATCATGATAATGATTTAGCTGTTAATGTTGTTAAGGGTAAAAATTTAACAAATACTAGAAGTTCTAGTAAAGATCATACTGTTGTTTTAAAAAGACCACGACAAATGAGCTTAGAGGTTTGTTTGGATTATATAAATGACGATGAATTAGTTGATGTTACCCCACTTAATTATCGTCTTAGAAAAAAAATACTTAATACAGCTGAAAGAAAGAAATTTGATAATCGCAAATAAATTTCTTTTTTTGAATTGGAAGTGATAGTATAAAAGCAGAAGATATATGTTTGGCTTTTAATTTGGAAACAATTTATGATAAAGCTAGTTTTAATATAAATGATTTTGATAAAGTTGGTATTGTTGGAGCTAATGGTGCAGGTAAAACTACGTTATTTAATGTTCTTCTTGGTAATATAGTATTAGATAGCGGGAAAATATATATTAAAAATAAAAGTATTGGTTATTTGCCACAGCAATTGTGTATAGCAAAAGATGAACTGGTGCTTGATTATCTTCTTAATGCTCGTCCTATTAAAAAATATGAAAAAGAGATAAGTGATATGTATATGGAGATAGCTTCTTTAACTGATATTAATAAGCAAAATAAACTTTTAAAAGAAATAGCTAAGAGAGAAAGTTTATTAGATTATTACGATCGCTACAATTATGAAAATATTTTATTTGATTTACTTTGTAATATGCATATTGATTATGAATGCCTAGATAAGAATATTGGCACTTTATCTGGAGGGGAGAAATCACGAATAGCTTTTTTACATTTACTTTTTTCAAAATGTGAAATTTTACTTTTAGATGAGCCAACTAATCATTTAGATAGTAAAACAAGAGATTTTATAATCAATTATTTGAAATCATATAAAGGAATGGTATTAGTAATTTCACATGATACTGCTTTTTTGGATTCCATTGTGGATAAAATAATGTATATAGATATTGCTAGCAAAAAAATAAACATGTATAATGGCAATTATACAATGTTTCAAAAGAAGCTTGCTAAAGAAAAAGAGATTAAGGAAAGACTAATTGATAAGCAAGAAAAAGAAGAGCAAAGATTGCGTGATTTTGTTTTACAGTACTCCAATTCTTCTGGAAAAAGAAAGAGAATTGCACAAAGTCGTGAAAAGTTGTTAGAAAAAAAACTGCTTGATAAAGTTGAAAGGGATCAAACTGTTAAAAAAGTAAATTTAAAAATGCAAGTTGCGGTTGATAATGCTAAAATACCTCTTAAGGTTAATAATTTGATGTTTGGTTATAAAGAAAATATTATAAATAATTTATCTTTTAATATTAATCGAAGTGAACGTTTTTTAATTGTTGGAAATAATGGAGTCGGTAAATCAACTTTATTGAAATTGATTGTTGGAAAACTACATCCACAAAGTGGAAGTATTTGGAAAAGTAACAAACTCAATTTTGCTTATTATGCTCAAGAAGAAGAAAATTTAGATATGGAAAAAAGTGTTTTTGAAAATGTTGATCATGAGGGATATAGTCCTAATCAAATTAGAAATATGCTTGGCAATTTTTTATTTCATGGGGATGTTGTTTTTAAAAAGTTAAAATATTTATCACCTGGTCAAAGGGCAAGGGTAAGTTTGTGTAAATTGTTATTAGAAGAAGCCAATATGTTATTATTAGATGAACCAACAAATCATCTTGATCCTCAAACCCAAGAAATCATTGCAAATAATTTTAAAAATTATGGTGGTTCTATTATTTTGGTTAGCCATAATAAAAACTTTGTTAAAAATATTGGTATTAATCGAATGTTATTGATGCCTAGCGGTAAGATTATGAATTATGATGATAAACTTTTTGATAATATTATTGATGCTGAAAAATGATTGATTAAATTTTTATATTGTGGTATATTATATATGGTTTAAAAAATTATTACTTCCTTTTTAGAAGTTAAAATATTAGTTAAATCAAATAAAAAAAGGAGGTATTAGGATGCAAGACGAAAAAATTATTTGTAAAGATTGTGGTCAAGAGTTTATTCATTCAGTAAGAGATCAGGAATTTTATAAACAACAAGGTTTTGATAATAAGCCTGTTAGATGTAGAGATTGTCGTAAAAAAAGAAAAGACCAAAGAAATAATACTAATGCACAGCAAAGAAACAATATAAATTCAGAAAATTAAAACAATTAGCTTCAATTTGAAGCTTTTTTTAGTACTTTTTTGCTACGCTAAATTGTATTTATTGAATATAATAAAATAGAAAAAATACTTGACCAGCAAGTATTATATTTTCTTATCTAAATAGTAATTTCTTAATTCTTTGAAACGTTGATAATGAACAATTTCACGTTGTCTTAAAAATGATAATGGTGCTAAAACATCAGGATCGTTTGTTAAATCCATTAAATGTTCATAAGTGGCACGTGCTCTTTGTTCAGCAGCCATATCGCTTTCTAGGTCGGCGATATAATCCCCAGTTGCTTCTATGTAGGAAGCGGTCCAAGGTACACCAAGTGCATCTGTAGGGAATAAGGCATGATCGTGTTCAGCAAACATTCCACCCATTCCAGCGTTTTTTAATTCTTCAACTGTTGCTCCTTGCATTAGTTGAAAAATCATTGCTGAAATCATTTCGATATGTGCCATTTCTTCAGTTGCAATATCTGTAAGCAATGCTTTACCTTTTTCATCTGGCATTGTATATCTTTGTGTTAGATATCTAAGTGCAGCTGATAATTCAGAATCAGGACCACCATATTGACTTAGAAGACTTTTGGCCATTTTTAAATCACGTTTTTGAATATTAACAGGATATTCTAGTTTTTTCTCATAAATCCACATATTTTTTTCCTCCTCTATTTATTTTCCCAAGGCCATGGTTTATCATCCCAAGCCCAAGGGTATGATAAAAGGGCATTACTATTTAATAAGATTGGTCCGTATTTTTTCTCATATTGTTCTAATATTTTGTTTTTTTCAACACGATATTGGTTAAATAGTTCAATCATATCTTTGTCATTTGGAAAAACATCTAGATATAGATTCAAGTCAGTTGTCGCAAAACTATATGTATCTAAATAGGTAAGTAGTTCTGCTTGTTCGTTTATTGGTTGAATTTCAAATGGTTTTTGTATTTTGTAGCCATTATATAATTTAGGAAACATATTGCCTCTAATGAATCCATTATATGGATCTAGAACAGTACTAGGGTTCGCATTTTCTGAAAAAAGTGGTTGATTATAATTGTTGTTGACATAATTATAATAGTCTTTATTTAATGAATAGTTATTCATAATTACCTCCTTTGTTTTATTTTATGTTTTGGATAATAGTTGGTATAGGTATATGCCCAATATGGGTATTTGATTAATGATAAAGATGTAAGTTTTGCTTACATCTTTATTTTTAGAAAAAAATATTAAAATGATAAAAACTATTGCTAAATGTTGAAAATCTTGATATGATATATATGTCTTAAAGACATATGGCGAATATGGTGAAGGGGTTAACACGGTGGATTGTGGTTCCATTATGCTAGGGTTCGAATCCCTATATTCGCCCCATTATTATGTAAAAATAGAACCCCATTAAGTTGGTGGTTCTTTTTTTATGATACAAGAATAAAATATCTCTTTTATTTCCAACTTCAAAACAAACGACTAACAAAGGTATTAGTTGTTTTTTATATTGTTTTAAATGAAAGCTGGTTTTTCATAAAATAGTTGTTATTTTATATATTGGTTTCTATGTGCTAGTTTTCAACAGATACTATCATACATATCAAGAATACTTCATTTGTGGAGAGATGATTAAGTAAATTAAATGGTCATTAATTTTAGTAGTAAAGATAAATTATTATATTTTTAATAAAAAATAGTGGTTTTATGATATAATTATTGTAGTTAGGAGATTTGTATATGAATGTAGAATTATTAGAAATAGAAAGAAAACAAAATGAGCTATTTTTTAATATAATAGATAAAGACACAAACTTGGATATTGGAATACTATTTACTGTTGATAACCATGTTGCATACGAAATTAAACCAGAATTTAGAGGTCAAGGAGCAGCAACTGATGCACTAAAACTAATTACCTCACAAATAAAAAATCCAGTGTTAGAAATAACATATAATAATATTGCTTCAAAAAGAGTTGCCTTGAAATCTGGTTATACTCTTGTTAAAGTGCAACCTCCATTTGAAATTTATGAATACTTTAATGAAAAAGGAAAGAATAAATAAAATATAGACTGAAAATTAATAAATAATTAAAATATAAAAGAGTCTACTAATTTATAGTAAACTCTTTTTGTCTGTTAATAAATATTATTTAAAAATAGACTTTTGGATAGCTTGCAACCAACTTAAAAAATTAGTTTAATCACTATTAATATTACCACTTACTGTTTTAATATTTAATATTGTTTCAGCTAAACGATTGTTATTTTTAATATTGATATCACCAGAAGTGGTGTTGGATTCTATATAAATATCATTTTTCTTCTTTATAACAACATCACCACTTACTGTTTTAATTTTACTATTTTTCTTTAAAACAATATTATTTATGTCGATATTTCCACTAGTCGTTATAAGCTCAAAGCTGTCATTAATACTATTTATATTAATATCACCACTAGTAGTTTTAATTTCAGCGATATTTACTGATTCAATATCAATATCTCCGCTAACAGAAACAGCGTTAACTTTATTAAAAACGCCTAATTTGATTTCTCCAGATGTAGTTTGAAGATTAAGTTTCGAAGCCATAAATGTATCTAATTCGATATTACCACTAATTGTGTTTATATCAATATCCTTATTGTAATTTTTAGGAATATGTACTTCAATGTAGTTATTAAAAAAGCAGAACCCAAAACAAACTTTATGATGGTTGTAATTGATTTTTAAAATATTGTTATTTAAATTTATATCAACTTTATCGTTTTTACTACCAAAGATTTTTACTTCAATTTCTTTTTCATCAGTTGTGATAAAACGAACATCATGGATTGTATTTATGTCAATAGCATTAATACTATTTATGTCAAAGGAATCAGTTTTAATTAATTCTTCTTTTTCAAACTTAAAAAATGAAAAATTAAAACTTTTATTGTTTAAAGCAAAAATCAGAGTTCCAGTTAATATGATAATCAAAAACAATAAAATAAAAATTAAAATAATTTTCAAATTATGTGTATTCATTTTCCACCTCTAAGATCAAACCATAAATCAATGATAGTAGTAAATGCACCATAGATTAGCCAAATAATCCATGTGAAATTCCAAGCCATAGTTGAAAAACTTATTAAAAAATAAATTGCTGTTGTAATAAGCGCTAAGATATTTTTAATAGCTTTTTTTATAGAATTATAGTTATTTGCTTGATTATCATTCTTTTCTTTTTTTTCATATGTAGTAAAATAGAATATTAAAATACATGTTGCAATAGCGCATAAAAACATAAATATACTAACTAGGATACCTTCATTTAAATTATAGACCTCACTACCCAAAATAATCCAAATAATAGAAATAAAATATATAAATACACTAATAGAAACAACTATACCTTTTATTGGTTTATTAGTTCTAGTAGTATTTGGTATTTCTGGTTTTTTCCCTGTTATCAATTCATCAGCAGAAATATTAAATAATTCACACAGTGGAGCTATTTTATCAAAATCAGGACTACTTTGATCTGTTTCCCATTTTGATATAGTTTGTCTTGTGACCTCTAGTTTTTCAGCCATTTCTTCTTGACTTAAATTATTAAGTCGACGATATTCTAATAGTCTTTTTCCTATTGTCATTATAATCACCTCTAGATAAAAGTTTAACTTAAATTTTAGTTGCATACTATCAATAGTGCTTGGAAGTTTGTCAACCACGGTTAACAATATAATGATTATAAACTAAAATAGTTCCAATTTGAAGTATTAATTTTAAAAATAAATAATTTTATGATATACTCATATTGCAATATAACTAAAAGTTAATTTTGGTGACTAAGAAATATTAAAATAATTTAAAGTTTATGTATTAAAATTATTAAACATATAATAATAGTTTGCTATCATCTAATAAAATTATGTGTTATTAGAGAGAAAAAAAGTATGTTATAATAAAAGTGGTGATATGATGAAAAAAGTAATAGGTGTGGGGTTGGTAATTTTTTGTTTAATAGGTACATATTTTTTAATTAAGCCAAAAAATGAAAAGATGCCTGATATGGAAACTGATAATAGTGTAAACAATAATCAAGCAAGTAATGAGATTGATAGAAAATTAAATAGTTTAACTTTAGAAGAAAAAATCGGACAAATGCTAATTGTGGCGTATAGTTCAACATTTATGGATGATAATTTAAAAAATGTTTTGACAACAAATAAACCAGGAGGATTTATTTTATTTAAAGATAATATAACTAATTATGAAAAAACGGTTAAATTTATTGAGGAAATAAAAGCCACTAGTGATATTCCAATGTTTATATCAATCGATCAAGAAGGTGGTAAGGTTCAAAGAATAACCAAATTATCTGATGCTGATGTATCAATTATTCCTCCAATGTTAGATATTGGGCAAAAAAAAGATACTACACTTGCTTATGATATAGGCTCTTTGATAGCTCAAGAATTACAAGCCTTTGGGATTAATATGAATTTTGCGCCAGTTATTGATGTGGTTGAAAACAGTAGCAATATCATAGGTAATAGAAGTTTTGGTAATGACCCAACATTAGTTTCAGATCTGGGAATATCTTTAGCTAATGGTTTAATAGACAATGGAGTCATTCCTGTTTTTAAACATTTTCCTGGGCATGGAAGTACAATAGCTGATTCGCATTATGATTTGCCAGTTATAACTAAAACTAAAGAAGAATTAATTAATTATGATTTGATTCCGTTTAAAACAGCAATTGAAAAAGGCGCTAAAATTATAATGATTGGTCATTTGGCAGTTCCTAGTATAACTAATGATCAAACACCAGCTTCTTTATCTAAAGTTTTAATTACTGACTTACTAAAAAAAGAAATGGGTTATGAAGGAATTGTTGTTACTGATGCTTTGAATATGGGGGCGTTGACTAAAAATTATTCAGAAAAAGAAATATATGAGATGGCAATTAATGCTGGTGTTGATTTGCTATTGATGCCTAAGAGTTCTACTAGTGCAATAACTTTTATTAAGCAAAGTATAAGTGAAGGGAAAATAACAGAGAAGCAAATAGATGAATCTGTAAAAAAGATTCTTACTCTTAAAGAAGAATATTTAAAAGATATATCATTAAATAAAGAGGCAATTGGTAGTCTTGAACATAAAAAAATAATAGAAAGGGTATATTAACACATATAGTGTAAAGCATTTTAGTTATTATTATCAAACCTTATAAATATGTGTTATACTTATAATAGGTGGTTCTTCATGAATAATATAATAGAAGAAAATATGGCAATGTGTATAACAGAGTTTTATGAACTATGTCAAAAAGATGAGTATATATCTAAAAAAACATTTGAACAATTTGTTTATAAATATCAAGATGTTTTTAAGAACTTTTCTAAATATGTTGATAAGAATAGTAGTATTTATAAAAAAATGATAATAATAAGTCAAGAAGGATATAATGCTTTAACTAAGCATAATCATGTCTATCTAAATAAAAAATTGAAAGAATATAAAGATTATTTTGATAATATGTTTATATCAATAAATAAAAATGTTTTTTTAAATGAAGAACAACGTAAAGCTATTTTAGTTGATGAAGACTATTCATTTTTAGTAGTTGATGATAAAAGCGGTAAAATAACATTAGCTCTTGCTAAAACTAAATATTTGGTTGAGATAAAAAAAATTAATCCTAAAGATATTATTGTTTTAGCGCTTACAGATAAGGTGGCAGAAGAATTAAATAATAGATTAAATGTTGAATTTAACTTGGGAGTAGAAGTAATAACATTTAAAAATTTAAGTGTTGATTTAGTTGAAAAAGTAGAAAAGGAAAATATTATTGATTATTATAATCAATATGCAATGTGTGCAACTTATATTAAAAATAAAATTTTTCCAAATAAAAGATTGCTCAAAACACTACTTGAAGTTTTTAATCATGAATTGCAATTTGATGATAATTGTTTTAATTATAAAACTTTTGATGAATATTGGCAGTATTATAGTAATTTAATGTATGAACAAAATAAAGATAAGTTAAGTAAAGTAATAGCTAAAGAGGTTAAAAAGAGAAGCCGTTATAAAAAAACAATTAATGGTGAATATGTTAAATCTGAGGGTGAGGTTAAAATAGCTAATTATTTATATAGACAAGGAATTGACTATATATATAATGATCACATTGCTTCTTTGTATGAACCGGATTTTAAAATTAATTACGATAATAGAAGTATTTATATTCAATATTATAATTTTGCTAAATATTATAAAAATGGAAATATTAAAACACATGATGGAGATTATAAGAATAATATTTATTTAAATAGAAAACATATGCGAAATCAGCTTATAGAACTATTTGGTGATTATGGATATAAGACAACTTATATATCAAGATTATCAGAAGAATTAAGCAAAATGGAGGTTCTTAAACAAAAACGTACTGATGATGATATTTTTAGGCAGTTAATGAAAACAGGGGAAGATGTATTATACGAAAAATTTTTACATATTGTTATTATATTTATTTCTTTATTTAAAGAACAAAATTATCAAGAAGCAGATTTTGATAATTTAATCCAATCTATTTCTGATAAGAAAATGCAGAAACAATTAGAAATTATTCGTTCTTTTTATAGACAGTATACAATTGATTTAAATGCCCAGAATAAGATCGATTTAGCAGATTTGCTTAACTTAATTGATAAAAATAAAGAAAAAATAGCTAATGAATATAAATTGAATTATAAATATGCAATCATAAGTGAATATCAAAATATACAAAATGATTCATTTGCTAAAAAAATTTATGATTTAATTAATGCAAAAATTGTAGGTATTGGAACAGATGTTAAAAATATTTTTGCTTTTTCTGAAACAAATATTGAATTGTTTACACAATTTTATAAGGTGATGGATTATGATAAATTTGTTAAAGTTGCTAAAACATATAGAGAAAGTAAAAAAATATTATCATTAACTGATGATATAATAAATACGCAAGTAGACGATAAATATTTATATAAGCCACTTGAAATTGTTGAATATAATCGTGATGTTAAAATGGATTTGACTAAAAGATTAAAAGAAGTAGTTTTAAAAATATATAGAAAAAATAAAAATGCCAAAGTTCTTATTCTTGGAAGAAACCCAAAAGATATAAATAAATTGATATTGTCAAATTATTTCAAGAAAGATGTTCATAACAAAGTTGTTCTTAAAGAAGCCCAAGAAATGTATATTGATTTTTTATCAATTGATAATATAAATAAATTAGATTATGATTATGTTTTTTTATTAAACATTATTGATGATTATCCTAATCGTGTAATGGAACATGAAATCATTAAATTGCTTTATAATAAAGAATCGGAAGACTCATTTGAACGATTGCTTTTCTATATAGGGCTTATGAAAACAAAGACACGACTTTATATTATGTGTTCTAAACAAGTTAGATGGCAATCAAAATTTTTGAAAGACATTTTAAACAATGCTATATAATATATTTATTAACACTAGTATTTAAAATGAATATAATAAAAAGACTTGAAATTGAAGTCTTTTTTTTGATATAATTAATTAGTTCTAAGAAGTGGAGGAAATTATGAAAAAGACAAAAATAATATGTAGTATTGGTCCTGCTGTACAGAATTGGGAAAATTTCAAAGGTTTAGTAAAAGCTGGTATGAATGTTGCACGTATTAATTTTTCTCATGCGACATTGGAAGAAAGAAGATTGGATGAGAGCTTAGTTAAAAAAGCTAGAGAGGAGTTAGGGGCTAATATAGCTATTCTTTATGATACTAAAGGTCCAGATTTAAGAACTTGTGAATTTCAGGATAATAAAATCGAGTTAATTGCTGGAACAACTATTCGTATTGTTGAAGAAGATGTTATTGGTAATAGTGAAAGAATATCTTTGAATTACAAAGGTGTATTAAAGCAGTTAAGAGTTGGTTCTATTGTTTTAATTGATGATGGTTTTTATCGTTTGGAAGTTATATCTGTCCAAAATGATGGTGTAACTTGTGAAATTAAAAACTCTGGTGTTATTAAAAGTAGACGTGGAGTTTGCATACCTGGTGTTGAACTTGATGTTCCATATGTTTCTGCAAAGGATGAAGAGGATATTAAATATGCCTGTGATAATGATGGGGATTATTTAGCTATTTCTTTTGTTAATAGTGCAGATAATGTACGTGAAGTTAAAGCTTTATGTGCAAAATATGGTAAACCTGATATGTTAATTGTTTCAAAACTTGAGACACAATATGCAATGGATAATTTAGAAGAAATTGTTGATGTATCTGATTATATTATGATTGCACGTGGTGATTTGGGTATTGAAGTTGGTCTTGAAAAGTTACCTTTATATCAACAAATGATGATTGATGTTTGTCATGCTAAAAGCAAAGGCGTAATTATGGCTACTCAAATGATGGCTAGCATGAAAACTAGTATTCGTCCAACGAATGCTGAGGTAACTGATGTGTCTAATGCGATTTTAGCAGGATGTGATGCAATTATGACAAGTGATGAAACAACGATTGGTGATTATCCAGTTGAAACAGTTGAAATGATGAAAACAATATGTGATAATACAGAATGTATTACAAAATATAATTTGGATGATTATAAATTAAGAGGTTCTGCTGTTCATAATGCAATAGCTAAATGTGCAGTTAATTTAACGAAAGAATTGCCTATAAAAGCGATAGTAACATCAACACATAGTGGAAAAACAGCCTGGGATATTTCTTCTCTTAGACCAGATTCTTATATTATTGCTACAGTACCAAATGATAAAGTGGCAAGAAGCTTAGCGCTTAAATGGGGTGTTTATCCTAGGGTGGTTAATATGAGT
>CAOJZR010000005.1 GCA_948466105.1 uncultured Bacillota bacterium
AAGTATTGTTTTTAATTCATACATTAGGAGCAGGTGGAGCAGAAAAGGTGCTTGTGAATTTAGTTAATAACATGAGCAATACCTATGATGTGACATTAATGACTATAATTGATACAGGTGTTTTTAAAAAAGAATTAAAACCTAATATAACTTATAAAACTTTTTTTAAACTTCCTTTTAAACATCATAGTGAATCAGGTAGTTTGCTTAATAAAACAAGCAAAAAGAAAAAGGCATTAGCAAAATTATATTCCTTGGTTTGGAAAATAATGCCAAATAAGCTTTTATATCGTCTTAAAATCAAAGAAACATATGATATCGAAGTTGCTTTTCTAGAAGGAATATGCGCTAAAGTAATAGCTGCATCTAATCAAAATTCTAAAAAATATGCTTGGATTCATGTTGATTTAATGAAAGAACGAAAAAGTGAGCATGTTTTTATTAACCATAAAGCAGAAAAAAAATGTTATCAACACTTTGATCAGATTGTTGCAGTTTCTAAAAATGTAAAAGACCAATTTGTTAATAAATTTGCATTTGACGCTACTAAGGTTGTTGTTAAATATAATCCTATTTCTGAAAAGGAAATTTTGGCTAAAGCACAAGAAAAAATAACCATTAATAAACATTCCTTACAGCTTATAACAATCGGTCGTTTGTCAACTCAAAAAGGTTATGACCGCTTATTAGAGGTTGTAAAAAGACTTAAAGATGATCAGCTCAAGTTTAATCTTTGGATTATTGGTGTTGGTCCTAAAGAACAAGAATTAAAATCTTTTGTTGAAGAAAATGCCTTAACAGAGTATATTACTTTTTTAGGCTTTCAAAAAAATCCTTTTCCTTACTTAAAATTAGCTGATTTATTTGTCTGCTCATCACGAGCAGAGGGGTTTTCAACTGTTGCTAGTGAAGCTACAATTATTGGTAAACCTATAATTACAACCGATTGTTCAGGAATGAAAGAATTACTTGGTGATAGTGAGTATGGTCTTATTGTAGAAAACAATACAGAAGCCTTATATCAAGGGCTTAAAAACATGTTAACAGATTCTCAGTTACTAGAACATTACCAAAACCAAATTTTGAAAATTCAAAATCGTTTTAATATAAAAAAGCTAGTAAAAGAAATAGAAGAAATGTTTGGTGATCTAGATGAAACAAAAATTATTTAATCTTTATTTTTTCTTGTTTTTTTTCGTAATGATAAATAGGGAATTCGTACCATTTAAAATGGATCTTCGCATTTTTGTTGGTGGAATAGGTTGTATTATACTACTATTAAATATTAAAGAACTTATATTAAAAAAAGCTCAATTAGACTTTAAAACAATCGACTATCTTATTATTGCTTTTTTTATGTTTTCATTTTTAAGTAATATCATGTGGTTACATAATAATCTTAAATTAGTTATTAATGATTTTATGGTGATTTTTATTTCTTATGCTTTTAATTTTTTAGCTTATCTTGTTTTTAGATTAAACAAAGAATATATTACTTTAAAAAAATTTGAAAGAGCAATGTTATTTGCAATTCTTTTTTTAGCATTAAGTATTGGCTTAATTCTTTTAAAGGTAGATATTCAAACTTATTTAATGAGTGGATATAAAGGTTATGTCAAAGATCTATCTAAAAATTTTTTAGGTGGGATATATCGTTATGGCGGATTAGCAGAAGATCCTAATTACACCAGTTTATTTGCTATTTTTGGCCTTGCTACTCATGTTTTTTGCCGAAAAAAACAAGCTCAAAAAATAAATATAATATATATGCTTTTATGCTTTATTATTTTCCTATTATCAGCTTCAAAAACAGTTTTATTAGCTTTGCCAGTTGCTTTGATTATTTGTTTAATCAAAAAAGGTTATTTAAAAAAATTAATCAACAGAGTATGGATGCCAATTATTATTATTGTACCTATTTTATTTGTTATTTTTAAGCTTCCTTTCTTTGCCTCACTTATAACGATGTCACAACGAATAACAATGTGGGAATATGCAGTTGATTTATTTAAAAACAGTCCAATAATAGGTAATGGTTTTACAGCTTTTAGATCATATGCAGTTACTGTCAATTGGTGGTATGTACAATGCCATAGTACTATTTTTCAACTTCTTTGTGAGACAGGTATTATATCACTTGGCTTAATTATGTTGATTTTTAGCCATGCTTTAACAGTAAATCATCGTTTTTTGACTTTTATGACTATTCTATTTTCTATTTTTATGATTACTACTGAAACAGCTTATCAAGTTTATTTTATTTTTATCTTAGCTGTATTACCAATTATTGTTAGCGTTGTAGATAAAGAGGTTATAAATGAAAAATGATGCGGTTATATTTTTAGTTAATACTTTATCAAATGGTGGAGCTGAGAGAGTTGTTGCGAATATGGCTAGTGCTTGTTGTAAGAAATATCATGTTTTTATAATTACCCTTTATGATGAAAATACTTATAATTTAGATGATGAAATAGAAGTTATATCTTTATATAATAAAAAAATAAGTAAAAAAATGAAAATTATACATCTTTTCTCTATTGTTCATAAGACCAATAAATTAATAAACAAGATTGCTGCTAACTATAATATAAAATTAATAACATCACACTTAATTTATTCTAATTTAATTGCTAAATTATCAAAATATCGTACTAAGATTATTAATGTAATTCATGTTTCCTATAAATCTTATACCCAAAAATTTAATTTAATATTAAGATTTATTTTTAAACAAGGCATTAAATTTTTATATAAAAATGTTTTAGTTGTTAGTGTATCAAAGGGATGTCAAGATGAACTACTTAATATATATAAAATAAAACCATTAGGAATAAAAACAATTTATAATCCATTAAATATTGCAGAAATTGATTTAAAAAAAGAAGAACCATTAGATATTAATTACAAATACTTTTTAACAGTAGGACGTTTTAATCGTGCTAAAAGACAAGATCGCATGCTTGAAGTTTTTTATCAAGGCCAATTTTATAAACAATATAAATTAGTATTTTGTGGAACTGGTGAGCTTGAAGATGATATAAAAGCCTTAGTTAAAAAATATAAATTGGAGGATTATGTTTATTTTATGGGATGGCAAGATAATATCTATAAATGGCTGAAAAATGCCGAATTATTAGTCTCAACTTCTGATTATGAAGCCTTTCCTATGAACTTAATCGAAGCTTTTTACTGTGGAACAAAAGTAGTTAGTAGTAACTGTTCTTTTGGTCCTGATGAGATTATGCTAGATGACTATGCTTCTTATTTAGTACCTTATAATGATATTAAGGCATATATAGCCAAGATAAATTTAGCCTTAAAGACATATCCTAGGGGGCAAAATCCCATTATTTATAAGTGTAATCCTGAAAATATCATCAGTGAATATCTTACTTTTATGGAGGAAAAGGGTGAAAAACATGGATAAGGTAAGCATTATTATTCCTGTTTATAATGTTGAGGCTTATTTGGAGACATGCTTGAATAGTGTTATTGGACAAACATATTCTAATTTAGAAATAATTGTTATCAATGATGGGAGTAAGGATAATTGCTTAAACATTATTAATTCATATCAAAAGAAAGATCAGCGTATTAAATTAATCAGCCGCTCTAATAAAGGCTTACTTGCCTCTAGAGTTGAAGGACTGAAATCAGCAACGGGTAAATACATTATGAATGTTGATGCTGATGACTATTTAGAAACTAACGCAGTTGAAAAACTAATTTCTAAAAGTCAAAAAAATAATGTTGATTTAATTCGTTTTGCCTTTTATATCAATGATTCATTAGAAAAAGTAACCAAGTATAATAATTTATATTTGAAAAAAGAGGATTTTGAGCCAACTTTTTATGATTTACTTTTTAAAACCTGTCATTGTAATTCAGCATGTGGAACTTTTTTTAAAAGAGAAAAATTCAATTTTGAACGCATTATAAATTATAACATTTCAATGGGAGAAGATTTAGAGTATAATTTAAGTTTATATCCTTATATTGATTCACTTTTATTTATAGATGAGGCCTATTATCATTATCGCGTTAATAATAATAGTATTACAAGAAAGATGTCTAGTCAATCTATTATGAAAAACATTACAAGCGCTAGTTACGCTTATACCAATCTTTATAACGCAGTTGAACTTTTTAATATTACTAATAAAGCTTACTATATGAAATTAGCGGCTACAAGATTGATAACAGAAATTTATTTTTTAGAATTAAAGCTACTATTTTTAATGAAAAAAGAACCTAATATTATTATTTTTATAAATCAGATGAATGATTCTTTTATAAAAAATGATATTAAATCAAAGACTAATTTAAAACTGATGGTTAAAAATGCCAGAAGACACAAATTCTATATTGCATTAATGTTTAAAAATAATATATTTTTGGCAAAATTGTATGCTAAAATAGTATATGGAAGTGTCCTTAGATTAAGGAGGATAAAAAATGGATGAGCATCTTTCAAAAATAACAGAGCAACTAAAAAAAACAAAACATATTACTGATGATACTTTATATGAGATGAAAAAAATTAAGGCTGTATCGTTATTAACTTCTAAGCGCCTTGATTTAATTGCTAAGCTAAAGTATTTAGAATGTTTAGATAAAAATTATAACTATTCTTTTCCAAGACAATTATATGAAGCCCATCTACAAGCTTTTAATGGAGATAATCCTTGTAGTGAAGCAGGTGATGATGCTAAAAACAACATTGATGATTATATAAGCACTTTTAAGGACTTATATAAGAGTTTTTCAGATAAAGGTTTTTGTAAAGACATATCTTTAATACCAATTGGTAAAGATAATGTTATTCTTGATGGCGCACATAGAACCGCAATTGCTATTTACCAAAATCTTACTGTTGATGGACTTTTTTTTAAAGATATAGAAGAAAACTATAATTATCAATTTTTTGAAAAAAATTTACTTGCTTCTAATTATTTAGATTATATGGTATTAGAGTATTGTAAACGCAAACAAAACACTTTTGTTTTTTGTATTTGGCCTAAAGCTAGCAACCATCTTCGCAAAGAAGCTTTTAATATTTTATATCAAAAGACAACGGTTGTTTATGAAAAGGATATTCCTTTAACCTATAATGGCTTTCGTAACTTTATGATTCAAATTTATAAAGATTGTACTAATTGGATTGGTAATTGTGAAAATCATTATAAAGGTGTCAGTAGTCAATTAGATAATTGTTATACTACTGGTAAACCACTTAAAATTTTTGTTGTTGAAGTATCTAACAAAGAAGAAATTGTGCAGATTAAAAAAGAAATGCGAGCCATTTTTAAAGTCAACAAATTTTCTGTTCATTCAACAGATAATAATTTAGAAACTGTTGCTATGCTAAATATTTTACTTAATGCTAATTCTGTTTATTTACTTAACTATGGAAATCCTGATAAATATGTTAAGTTAAATCAACAAATAGAAATTATCAATAAAAAAATAGAGGAAAATAATCTCGATAGAGATTCCTTTGTTATTGATTCTGGAGCAGTAATGGCATTATTTGGCTTACGTGATATAAGTGATATTGATTATTTATCTTTAACTGATATTAGTTGTATTGATAGTAAGACAGTTGAAAATCACCATCAAGCTTTAAAGTTTTATCAAAAAAATCTAGAGGATATTATTTTAAATCCTAATAATTACTTAGTATATCAAGGACTTAAATTTATAACTCTTGATGTTGCAAAAATAATGAAACGTACAAGAAATTTAAAAAAAGATCTTTTAGATATTGATCTTATTGACAAATTTCAAAAAAGTAATGGTCATAGTAAGAAATTAATTATGGCTAAATGTAAATTTATTTTACATCACCAATATCGAAAAATACGTTTAAAACTTATAAATTTATTAAAAAAAATGCATTTATATGATTTTTTATATAAACTATTAAAATAAATTATATTAGACTACAAAATTATCTATATACTATATTTTATATAATAAGTTAAAATTATAGAAAGGATGATTAAGCTTTCGAAATATTGATTTCATAAGCTTGATGATAGTAAACTATGAATAAAGAGGCAAGAAGTTTAAACTCAATTAGAAACATCATATTAAGTGTGACTAGTCAAGTTATTATGATTTTTGTTGTTTTTTTTAGTCGAACACTTTTTATTAAGATTTTAGGAGCTACTTATTTAGGTGTCAATGGCTTATTTTATAATATTTTAACCCTTTTATCTTTAGCTGAATTAGGGGTTGGTAATGTAATGATTTATAGTCTATATAAACCAATTGCTAAAGATGATAAAGAAAAAATAACTAAGTTATTAAATTTTTATAAAAAAATATATATTTTTATTGCTCTTTTTATTTTCAGTTTAGGATTATTATTAGTTCCTTTTTTAAAATATTTAGTAAATAGTAACCTTCCTTTAAAAGATATAACTATTTATTATGTTGTGTTTCTTTTAAATTCTGTTTTTTCTTACATGTGTGTATATAAAACAACTTTAATAAATGCAGATCAAAGGATTTATATTGTAAAATGGTATACTTTCCTTTTTCAAGTAATGCAAAATATTATTCAAATTATAATTTTGATTTGGACTAAAAACTATTTGTTGTATTTAATTATTCAAGCTATGACTACTTTATTAACTAATATCTTTTTAAGTTATAAAACAAGTAAATTATATCCATTTATAAATGAGAAAAAAAGTTTGGAAAAACAAGAAAAAACAATTATTTTTAATAAAATAAAAGCAACATTACTTTATAAAATAGGGGTTGTTTTTATGAATAATACTGATAATATATTGATTTCTATTATTTTAGGAACCATTTATGTAGGGTATTATTCTAATTATATTCTTATCACTTCAACGATTAATACTATTATTGCCCTTATTATAAATGCAATATCTTCTAGTGTTGGTAATTTAAATGCTTTAGAAAAAAATAGTAAAAAGTATAAGATTTTTACAACTTTAATATTGATTTTTCAATGGGGAGTTACTTTTTGTTCTATTGCTTTATTCTTTTTATTAAATGATTTTATTCTTTTATGGTTAGGTAAAGATTTCTTACTTGATAAAGCTACTGTTCTAGTTATTGTTGCTAATTTTTATTTAGCAAATGTTATAAGCCCTGTATGGATGTATCGTGAAACATTAGGTCTATTTGAAAAAATAAAGTATGTCATGCTTATTGCTAGCCTTTTAAATGTTATTTTGTCGATTGCTTTAGGTTTTTGGTTTGGTCTTATTGGTATTTTAGGGTCTACACTTATTGCTCGTTTGCTTACAACTGTCTGGTATGAACCTATTATTTTATATCGAGATATTTTTAAAATACGTGTTTTAAATTATTTTAAGCAACAACTTTTTTTTGTTAGTTTAGCTATGATTTCTTTTTTAGCTGTGGGGTTATTACTTATGTTTATTAAAGAGGTTAGTATTATACATTTTATTTTGAAAATATTTATATGTCTAATTGTACCTAATTTAATATTTTTTATTAGTTTAAAGAACAAAGACGATTTTATATATATAAAACAAGTGCTTTTAAAGCATTTAAACAAATAGGAGGATGTATTATGTTTGCTTGTATTTCTAGATTGAAGATAAAAAGGTTAGTACAAAAAGGTCTTGTCCTTGGTAATAATGTTAGTATTCAAAACGATGTTTTAATTGATAAACGTCATTGCCATTTAATAACAATTGGCAACAATGTTACTTTAGCGCCACGTGTAATGATTCTTGCGCATGATGCTAGTACTAAAAAAGTCATAGGTTATACTAAAATTGGTAATGTTGTTATAGGTGATAATTCTTTTATTGGTGCTGGAAGTATTATTTTACCTAATGTGACAATTGGTTGTAATGTGATTATTGGTGCAGGTAGTGTTGTTAGTAAAGATATTCCAAATAATAGTGTAGCAGTTGGCAATCCTGCTTGTGTATTTATGTCATATGAAGAATATCAAAAAAAGCATTTAAGTAATTTAGAAAAAACAGTTAAATATGGTAAAAATTGGGCAAAAAAAATTAGTATTGCAGAAAAAAAACAGATGAAAAAGTCTTTAGAACAAAAAGTTGGCTACATTATTTAAAGGTGTTTTTTGCGAATTAATTCTATTGATATTACTAAATTTTTACTTAGTTTTGTTGTCATTGCTTTACATACATTATATTTAACCGAAAACCCTATTAGCGATATTCGTCTTATTTATATTTTCTTTAAATTAGCTGTTCCTTTTTTCTTTATTACTTCTGGCTATTTTCTATTTAGGAAAGTTACTTTAACCTTGGATAATTTAGGTAAAAAACATATTTTTATGTATTTAAAATACATTTTTAAACTTTATCTTTTATGGACTATTATATATTTACCAATATCTATATATGGGGCTTATATTAGTAAAGCTAGTATTGGGTCTTTTTGCTTATATAGTATAAGAAAATTCCTTTTTGTAGGCGAAGGTTACTATAGTTGGAATTTATGGTATCTTCATGGACTTATTATCGCAGTGTTTCTTATTTTTTGGTGTTTAGTTTTTAAACTAAAGCCTAAATATATATTGTTTTTAGGTCTTGTTGTTTTTATTAGTGGTTTAGGTTTAGAATATCTTTTAGAAAACGAATTATCTTTTTTACCATCTTTTTTAACTAAATTACTGAATTTGTATTTGTTTATTTTTGAACGTGTTCGTAATGGTTTTTTTGATAGTTTTGTTTATGTGGCTATTGGTTTTTATTTATCTAAACAAACTAAATTAGATTTAAGCCTAGGTTGGGGTTTATTCATTATAGGATTAATTAGTTACTATTTTAAAATTACGATAGGCCTTTTGCCTTTTGCGACTGGTTTTTTTATACTAATATGTCATATAAAACTTAAAAGTAATCGTTTTTTATCTTACTTTAAGGTGACTAGTACGCTTATTTATCTAACTCATATGATATTTATTTTTAGTTATCTTGTTTTATTAAAATGGCCATATCATCCACTTAGTTTGTTTATTTTTACAGCTAGTTGTTCCTATATATCTGCAACTATAATATATTGGTTAAGTAAAAAACATCCCAAATTGGGTTGTTTGTATGGCAAATAAAAGAAAATTATAAAAAAATTTTTAGTTATTATATGAAGAGAATTGGTGTTAATTATAGTTTATTTAAAATATAATACTAAGAGGATACTTAGTAGCTAGTATTAATTGCATCTTTATTTAAAAGTAAATAGGAGTGTGATAAATAATGTTATATCGAGATACTTACGCTAAAATAAATTTAGCGCATATTGAAAATAATGTTTCTAAAATTATAAAAAAATTTAATAATTATGATTATTATTTTGGTGTAGTTAAGGCCGATTGTTATGGGCATTATGATTTAAAAGTAGTAAAAGCATTTATTAAAGGTGGTTGTAATTATTTAGCTGTAGCACTTTTAGAAGAGGCTTTAGCTATTAGAAAATATATCAAAGATATTCCTATTTTATGCTTAGGCATTATTCCAATTCAATATTTAAACATAGCTATAGCTAACCATATAACTATAACAATAAGCTCATTTAACTACGCTAAAGAAGTTGCATCCTTAAACTGTAAAGATTTAAAAGTTCATCTTAAAATAAATAGTGGAATGAATCGTTTAGGTCTATCATTAAAAGAAGAAATTAATCAAACAATTAAAATTCTAAAAGGACATGTTTTTGTTGAAGGAATATATACACATATTTATAACGCTAATAATAAAGCTGATACTAATAAACAAATTATACAATATACAAATCTTTTAAATGATATTGCTAAAGACTCTATTCCTATTTTTCATATAGCAGCTAGTGAAGCCTTGGTTAATTATGAAAAATTATCTTTTGTAAATGGCTGTCGTCTTGGTATTATTGCTTATGGTTTTACGTTTGATAATCAGTTATCTTTACAATCAACTTTTAGTCTTTATAGTAAAATTATTCAAATCAACCATTTAAAAAAGGGTGATAAACTTGGTTATAATGGTACTTATAAAGCTTTAAATGACGAAAAAATTGGTGTTGTTTGTATTGGTTATGCTGATGGAATAATCAGAAAAAACAAAGGACGAAACGTTTATATAAATAATAAGCCTTATCCTATTGTAGGAAATATCTGCATGGATATGTTATTTGTTAAAATTGATGATACAGTTAAAGTAAACGATGTAGTAGTATTATTAAAAGATAATACTCATATTACACAAGTAGCTGATTATTTAAAGACGATTCCTTATGAAATCATTTGTTCAATCAGTAAAAGAGTTCCAAGAATTTATCAAGATAATTAATAATGTGTAAAGTAAAAATCTATATTTAAAAAAAAACTAAATATAGATTTTATTATACTTGAGGTTTAAATGAATTCATTGTAAAATATAATTGTAGTAGAGGTGGTAAAAATGCCTAAAAAAAGCAAAAAACATAAAAAGAAAGCTATAAATATATTATCTATAATAAGCGTTACATTATTATTATTAATATCTTTTATTTTGATAATTATTTTATTGCAAGTTCCTGTCATTCCAAGTAAATATATGGTCCTTTTATTTATGATATATATTCCAATTGTTGGATTACTTAGTCTTTTTTTAATTAATAAAAAAATAAAGAAAAAAATTAAAATTTGTTCAATTATTATGTCAACAATAATAACTATATTTATTTTATTTGTGTGTCTTTATTTAAATAGAACTATAGGATTTATGAATAAAATCAAATCTAAAGATTATCAGATAGAAAAATATTATGCTATTGTTTTAAAAAATAGTCCTGTTAATAGTTTAAAAGAATTAGAAAATAAAAATATTGGATTATTTAAAAATGAGTCAACAAGCTATGATGAAGCTTTAAATAAATATCACAGTATTGTTACAGCTAAGGATATTTTTTATGAAGATTATGAAACACTTTTAAAGGATTTTTTAAATAATAAAATAGATGGCCTTTTTATCAGTGAAGTTCTAAAAGGAATCTTAGAAGATAATGATGTTCATTTTAATGAAAAAATAAAAATAATTGAAACAATAGAGGTGAATGTTCAAAATAAAACAGTTAGTAAAGAAGCCAATGTAACTAAGGAGACTTTTAATATTTACATAAGTGGAATTGATGTATATGGTAAAATATCTAGCGTGTCTAGAAGTGATGTTAATATTATCGCAACAGTTAATCCGACTACCCATCAAGTTCTCCTTACAAGTATTCCAAGGGATTATTATGTGCCTTTACATGGTAAAACTGGTTATAAAGATAAACTTACGCATGCTGGAATATATGGTGTTGATATGTCAATTAAAACACTTGAAGATTTGCTTGATATTGATATCAACTATTATATAAGAGTTAATTTTACTACTTTAATTTCATTAGTTGATGCAATAGGGGGAATTGAAGTAGAATCAGAATATGCTTTTACAGCTATTTCAGGTGAAAAATTTAAAAAAGGAACTAATAAATTAAATGGCAAACAAGCATTAGCTTTTTCAAGAGAGCGCAAAGCCTTTATAGATGGAGATCGTCAACGTGGTAAAAATCAACAAAAAGTATTAACTGCAATTATAAATAAGACTTTAAGTTCTAAAACCTTAATAACGAAATATATGAATATTTTAGATACGTTAGAAGATAGTTTTGAGACTAATATGCCAAGTAGTAAAATTTATGATTTAGTAAATATGCAAATAGATAAAATGCCTAAGTGGACTATTCAATCAGTCAGTTTAAATGGTCATGATGCAAATAATTATACCTATTCTTACCCTAAACAAAGACTTTATGTTATGGAACCTAATGAACAAACTGTTAATGCTGTTAAGACAGCAATTAAAGATATTATTGATGATAAGATAATAGCAATTAGTTCCTATGTGGTTGATAATAGTAAGGGAGGAGTTGTTAATCAAAATAAACCAACCATAGACCAACCACCTAAACCTGATTTTTCAGAACCAATAGATGATAAACAAGATAATATTATTGAACAAGATGAAGTACAAATAGAAGATGATGATGCTTTAGAACCTAATCCTAGTGAAGAAGATAATACTGATGATAATAATGAAAGCGATTCAGATGAAGATTCTGATAATGATTCTGATAAAGAAGATGAGATAGAAAGTGAAGTTAAGCCCCCTATTGATGATAGTGAAGATAAGAATGAAGAAAATGAATCAGATGAAACACTACAGGATCCTTCAGAAGTAGTTAGTTAAGCTGAAAAACTAAAGCAAAAATTTTTCATATAAAAGGAGTAATACATATGACTAAAAAAAATATTAATAACCATAAAACCTCACAGCAAGTGATAAAAAATAATAATAAAGGTAATGCTAAAACTACTAATAGAGAAACAAATAAAAAGTCACAACCAAAAAAACATCAAGAACCACAAACAAAATTAACTAAGACTAAGTTAAATACTAAACAATCGTTAGAAGCTAAAGATCAAGATTTGAAAACAGAAAAACAGAGTCATATAGAAGAAAGCTCTAAACTAAGTAAAATACTATTAGTAAGCCGTAGTTTGTTTATTTTGTTCTTTGTCATCTCCCTTATTTTAGCTACTAATATTATTAAATTGAAAATTCTTCCTATTAAATATTTACTAATATTAGGGATACTGTATTTAGTTATTACTATTGTATTAGGTTTTTTAGCAATAAAAAAGCAAATTAATCAAATAGTCAAAATTTTGGTTAGTCTCTTTTTGGTACTATTTACACTAATATGCTTATTTACTAATTATTATTTAAAACAAACAAAAAGTTTTATAAATAACATTCAAAGCGAAAATTATCAATTAGAAAACTATTATATTTTAGTTTTAAATGATAGTGAGTATACTAATATTGAAGAACTTAAAAATATCCAAGTTGGTGTTTATAACATAGGAACTGATATTTTTAACGAGGCTATGAGTAAGTTAAATGATAAAGTAGTTATAAATCCTAAAGACTATAATGATATTATTAAATTGGGTAAAGACTTAATAAGAAAAAAAATAGCAGCTATTTTTATAAGTGAGTCGTATCAAGGAATGATTGAAGATGAGATAACTGATTTTTCTAGCAAAGTAAAAGTATTAGATAGTGTAAGTGTAAAAAAAGAAACAGCAATTATCAAAAAAGATGTTGATGTTAAAAATCAAGCCTTTAATATCTATATAAGTGGGATAGATGTATATGGTGATATTTCAAGCATTTCACGTAGTGATGTTAATATGGTTGCTACAATTAATCCACTAACACATAAAGTTTTGCTTACAAGTATTCCAAGAGATTACTACGTACCTTTATATAATAAAGAAGGCTATAAAGATAAACTTACACATGCAGGTATTTATGGCATTGAAACATCAGTTAAAACAGTTGAAGAACTTTTAGCTGTTGATATTAATTATTATGTAAGAGTCAATTTTACTACCTTAATTAAATTGGTTGATGCTATTGGAGGAATTAATGTTAATGTTGATTTTCCATTTCGCGCAATCACAGGTGAGTACTTTAAAGCTGGTAATAATTATCTAAATGGTAAAAATGCTTTAGTTTTTTCAAGAGAAAGACATGCCTTCCGTGATGGAGATCGCCAACGTGGTAAAAACCAACAGAAAGTTTTAACAGCAATAATCGATAAAACTCTTTCTTCAACAACTTTGATTACTAAGTACACAAATATTTTAAAATCATTAGAAACTAGTTTCCAAACAAATATGGATAGTGAAAAAATTATCGAATTAGTTAATATGCAAATAGATAAAATGCCTACATGGACAATTGAAACTAATAATTTAACAGGTACAGATAGTAGTAATTATACTTATTCGTATAGTGCAGGTAAGTTGTATGTTATGGAACCTGATGAACAATCTATAAAGGAAGCTCAAGTTAAAATTGATAAAATATTAGAAGAAAAAAATAATTAAATCAAGTGATAAAAGTAGACAAGTAAAAAAAACACTAGTTTACTTTTTTATGTTAAAACAAAAATTTGATAGAAACTCATATTATGATATTCCTAATTTTATTGAATAATATATTAATTATTATAATAATGATGCGTTTTTATACACTTTAAAATAAGCTTTAATTCAAT
>CAOJZR010000006.1 GCA_948466105.1 uncultured Bacillota bacterium
TTTATGAATAGTGATAATAAACCCATGTTTAATTTTAATAAAGTCTTTGGGTAGAAATTTAACGACAATACCATCAAAATCAACATATATTTCATTTTTACCACTCATGCTTTTTTCTTTATAAATAATATTTTTAATAACGCCAATGTCACCATTAAAAACATTTTCTTCTGGCATATTTACTAGCTGTAAAATTTTATCGTTTTCTCTAAAAATAACATCACCAAATATTATTTCTTTTTTATCATCACTAGGAGGATTAAAAACATTTTGAAGTTCACGGTTTAAGTTATCGATACCATTAATTCCTGCATACATAGGTGCCATAACTTGAACACGTTTATAGTCATACCCTTTTTTTACAATACTATGACAAATATTTTTTAGACTTTCTTTAATTGCTAAATCACTACACTCTAAAAAAGTATAATCACTTTTGGTCTCTAGAAACGTTGAGCTTAAATTATCATCTTTTATTTCTGAAGCTAAAACGGGAATATAAGAATTTTCATCTTGGCGATAAAGGGTATCAAGGTGAACAACACTAACAATATTACTCTCGATTAAATCTTTTAAAATCTGACCTGGACCAACGCTTGGAAGTTGATTATAATCACCAACTAGAATAAGTTTAATACCATTTTTCAAACCCTTGAATAATGAATCTAATAAGTTAATATCAATCATACTAACTTCATCAATAATAATTAATTTACTAGTGGCTTTATTAAATTCATTAATTCCAAATTGGTTATTATCTTGGTTCCATTTTAAAAATCGATGAATTGTTGTCGCAGGTAATGAGGTAGCTTCACTCATTCTTTTGCTAGCTCTTCCCGTTGGCGCTAAAAGAGCTAATGCTTGAACTAAAGCATCATAATCTAAATTATGCAGTTTTGCATATATCTGTGTTATCGCTTTAATAATGGTTGTTTTGCCAGTACCAGGTCCACCTGTAATAATTAAAATATTACTTTCTAAGGCTTTGGTAATTGCTTGTTTTTGAGTTTCGTTATAAGCTATGTTCATTTCTTGCTCAAGACTTTTAATATATTCATCAATTTGTAGATTTTTATTAGGTACCTGATTACTTAAAAACGTTATTTTATCAACGATATTATTTTCACTATCCCACATTTCTTTTAAGTAATAATACTCATGATAAGCAACAATTTTATCTTCAAGAATTAACTGTTCTAAATAAGTATTAAAAACTTCATCTTCGATATCAAAACTTAAATAACGAATGACATTATATTTGATTTCTTCTTTAGTTAAATAAGTATCACCATTTTGAAATGTTGTTTTTTTCATTATATATAAAATACAAGCAATAAGTCGTTTTTCATCTTTAAGATCGTTATTTAATTTTAAAGCTATTTCATCAATTTTATTAAAACTTAAATTATCAATATCAAAAATGATACTATAGATATTATTTTCTAATTTCGCTAAAGTCTGACTTTTATAAGTATTATAAATTGCCATAGCATCTTTCATATTAAAACCTAATTCTGTTAAATAAACAATGGTTTTATGACTTTCTTCATACTGGGTTAAAGTATTATAAATTCGTAAGGCCTTTTTTTGTGTCATTTTAGGAACTAGTAAAAGATTAGACATATCTTCTAAAATTAAATCAAGGGTATTATCACCTAAGGTTTCAACAATTTTTAAGGCTAATTTTTCCCCAACTCCACTAAATAAATCACTAGATAAAAACTCAACAATGCCATCTTTATCTTGAGGTTTAATCCGTTCATAACTATCAACTTTATATTGACTTCCATATTTAGGATGATTAATCTCTTCGCCATAAAAAATATATGTATCGTCTTCATTTAAATCTTGAAAATACCCTGTAAAGGTTATGGTTTGATTGATAAAATCTTTCATCGCTTCATCATTAGTATCACGAACTTTAAAAAGGCCAATGACATAACCAAGATCTGTTTTATAAATGCTTTTGCGATAATTACCTTTGATATAGTTTTTCATATTCCACTTCCTATTTTTATTTTAACACACAAACAAACGTTTAACAAGGTTTTTATCTTTGCCCTATTAAATATGGATAAGCACAACTACTAATAGTTACCTTTATTTCTTGGTTTAATTCATCTTTGGTTCCTGCTACTTTTACCATCAAATAATTAGCACTATGACCAATGAGATAATTATCTTTATAGATTTCGGGAATAATTGTTACTTCTTCACCAACAAATTTATGCATATAGGTTTCTTCTAACTGTCTAGATAGGTTAAGTAAGGCTTGAACGCGGGCTTTTTTCTTTGCAGTGGTGACACTATTTTTTAAAGTTGCGGCTTTGGTTTTATCACGTTTAGAAAAAGGAAAGACATGAATTTTCGCAAACTCTAATTGCTTAATCGTTTTTATTGTTTCTTCAAAATCTTCATCTGTTTCAGTTGGAAAACCAACAATGACATCAGTTGTAATTGATATATGAGGACGAATTTGTCTTAATGCTTCTATTTTTTCTATAAATTCTTGTTTAGTATATTTGCGATTCATATCTTTTAAAATTTTATCACTTCCTGATTGTAATGGAATATGCATATGGTTGACTAATAACTTGGAATTTTTAAATACTTCTAAAACAGAAGGAGTTATTTCATTCATTTCAATTGAAGAAATCCTAAGGCGTTTTAAACCTTCTATTTTTATAATATCTTGTAATAAATTAGCAAAATTATAGTCTTTAAATTCTGCACCATAATTACCTGTATGAATACCAGTTAAAACAATTTCTTTATGATTATTGCTAACTAATTGTCTTATCTCATCGATAACATCATCTTTATTTTTACTTCGGATACCTCCTCTTGTATAAGGAATAATGCAGTAAGAACAAAAATTATTACAGCCATCTTGAATTTTAACGAAGGCTCGGGTTTTATTAAAGTGACTAATACACATATTTTCAAATTCTGTTTTGGCTAAGGAAGCAAGTTTAATAATGGGTTGTTTGGTAATTAAATAAGTATCTAGTAACTTATCAATTTGACTTTTATATTTATTGCCTATCATAATATGAATGGGCAAATCTTTTAAAAGATCACTTTGAACTTGGACTAGGCAACCAACGACAATGATAATAGCTTTTTTATTTTTGTTAATAGCATGGCGAACTGTTTTTAATGATTTATGGTCGGCTGTATTGGTGACACTACAGGTATTAATAATATAAATATCGGCAAGTTCTTCATTAGGAACTTCGATATAACCACGTTTTTTTAAAAGATCACTCATAACATTTGATTCATAGGTATTGACTTTACAACCTAAGGTAAAAATAGCAAACTTCATACTAATTCCTCCAACTACTTGATTATAACATAAAAAAAGCTGTAATGAAATAAGTTCATTGCAAACCTTGTTTTTATTATTTTTCTAACCAAAGTTTATCAAAAGTTATACTTCCATTACCAGCATAACCGACAACAACAAAATTATATTTTGCATTTTTATCTAAATTAGATATATTAAGTGAAGTAACACCTGCTTCATATAGTTCATCCGCCCTAAACATACTCATTAGACTACTTTTAAAACTATTTCTTCTCGCCTTATCTATTATATTTAACGTAATTGATACTGCGATTAGTGCAATTACAGCCAGTATTACTATTACCGCTAATAGTTCTATCAAAGTAAAAGCTATACTAGAACTGTATACCCCCCCCCCAGTATTGACCATTAGCAAACATAATATCTTTCCTGTTCTTTATTTTCATACAATTAACAACTCCTTATCTTTAAACTGTTATTTACTATTTATATAATATCATAAAGTCAAAAAAAAGTCATTAATATTCTAACAGCTCTCTTCACCATCTCTAGTTTAGTATAAATAATGTACTCTAATAAACAAAAAAAGATATTAAATATCTTTTACTCTAAATTCTTTCTAAAATCCTTTAAAGCTTGTAAAAAAGCATCATTTTTTTCTAAATCACTACACTTAGTATTCAATGTTTTTTCTAGTTCTAAAATAACTTCATTTTTAATACGTTTTTCTAATGTTTCTTTATTTGGAATTGTAGGATAATCGACTTCGCTATTTTGTCTTCCATAAACAGGAGAAACGAAATCAGTGCTTCGAAATTTAGTTTGTTTAGGCATTTTAATAGTTTCTGCCTGTGTGATAAAATCTTCTTTAATAGGAGGAGCTTCAATTGCTTCAATTGGTTCTTCATCCTCTACTAAAGAGCTAATGATATTTTTAATTTCCATATCAGGTTCTTTTTTAGGCACATCTGTTGCCTTACCTGCTGTTCTAAGTAATTCTTGGTAACTTATAATAGCTTTTTCTTCTTGTTCTTGCTCAAAAGAAACAATATTATCCTCTTGTTTACCACTCAAATCTTCTTCCATTTGCTCAATAACTTTTTCTAACTCTAATCTTGCTTCTTTTTGCTCCTCAGTAAGTTCAACAATAGGTTTTAATGATTTTTCAACAGCTTCAACACTATTATCTTCTTTCGTCTCCTCAAAATCATCTTCATAAACTATTTCTTTGCGCTCTGTTTTTTTATTCATAATAGAAAAAATAAAGGAAGTAATAAGAATAGCAATAATACTAACTACTCCTAAAATAAGATAAGGGTCATTTAAAATTCTTTCGATAATTCTTTGCATAATAATCACTCCATATTTTCATAATTTATAATACTTAAAACAACTAACGGAACTGTTTCAACTCTTAAAATCCGTTTACCTAAACTAACTCTTGAAAAACCTATATTAACAAGGAAGTCTTCTTCATCTTGTGATAAGCCCCCTTCAGGGCCTACAGCTATAACAAGCTTATCATAATTGTTAATGTTTAGCAAAGCTTTTTTCAAATTGTTATTTTTTTCCACTACACTAAGAACCAGTTTGGTTCCTTCAATGTTTTTTAAATCTTTGATGTCTACAATAGGCATTATAACTGGTATGTCAAATCTTTTGCTTTGCTCACTAGCTTCTTTTACAATTTTCATCCAACGTTCTAGTTTTTTAGCTTCTCTTTTTTTATCAATAGCTACAATGCTTCTTGATGTTTTTATAGGAATTATTTTACTAATTCCCAATTCAGTACTTTTTTGAAGAACAAAATCCATTTTTTGTTCTTTTAAAAGAGGAAGTAATAAAGTTACTTCTAATTTATCTTTATGATAGATATCTAATAATTTTTCCTCTTTTATAATAATATGTTCTTCTTTAATTTCTAAAGTACAAAGATACAATTTTTCATCACAAATGACTTCTATTTTGTCATTAGTTTTCATACGCATTACTTTTAAAATATGATATATATCATCGTTAATTAAATTAAAAGTTTTATCATTATTTCTAGTTCCAAAGTATCTTTGCATATTATCTACTCCATGCTACAAATACATTATAGCATGGATATTCATAAAAAAAAAGATTTAAAATAAATCTTTACATCTTTTTTTGACAAAAATTATTCAGTTACAGTAATAACTCTTTTTTTAGTTGTAATATTACCTGATTGGTCACTAGCAATATAAGTAATAACATACTTTCCTGGTTGATTGGCTAGTTGGCTTTTTATTTCTAATTTTGGTGTAATATTTGAGTTATCACTAATAGTTACTCCTTCATTGGGATCAAAAGAAGCAACTTGCGCAAGCGAAATGGTTATGTTTTCTGGTATTTCTAATATTGGAGGAGTTGTATCATTTATAATAACAGTTCTAATAGCTTTGGATGCATATTTACCATCACTTACAGTATAATTTACACTATAAGTTTGGAAAACAGTTGTATCAATAGAAGCTATTTCTGACTTGTTTACAAGATATTGAATATTAATACTAGAGGTTATATCTCCACCAGCAGCAGTTCTAGCAATGGCGCCTATTTCATGATATGGAGTGTTTATTTCTACATATTCAACATAATTGCCATTTAAAACAAGGACAGGATTATTTTCATCAATAGTATCATAATCTGCAGTGCCGCTATCTTCAATAATATTATATAAATAAGTATTATTGTGTTTTTTTATTTCAATTACTAAATCATTTGGAATAAGTTCCTCAGTGATAGGATTTGATATATTATAGCCAATATATTTAGATCTTTTTAGTTGTCCTAAAGTTAAAGTTATAGTCTGTTCATCATCAGGAAGAAGTTCCGCATTCTTATAAGCCCAATTTTGAGCTGCTTTTTTAATTTGTTCTAATTGTACTTTATAGGCATCTTCTTTTCCTTTATTTACTAGCTTTGTTATCTTTGGTGTTACTATAACACTAATAAGAGCAAGAATAATTAAAACAGCCATTACTTCTATCAATGTATATCCTTTTTTCATATCATCACTATCCTAATAACGATTATATCAAAAATATTAAAGGTTGGCAATAAAATGATGTAATACAAACAAATAGTAATTTATTTTATATTAATACTATATCATTTCTAAAGTATTAAAAAACTAAAAAAGATAACAAATTTGTTATCTAAAAAAACTCATATAAATTAAAAAACCAGTAAATATTGTTGTCATAATAACACCATTTATTTTTTCTTCTTTACTTGATTTATATTTAACACCAAGGGCCATAGCAATAAGAATACCACCAATCATTCCACCAATATGAGCAGCATTATTAATGCCACTTGTTGTAAAACCAATTAATAAATTAATTACAATAAGAGGAATTATTTGAGAGCGAATAACGCTTCCTAAATAAACACGATAGTGATATCCAAAATATAGTAAAGCTCCTAAGAGGCCAAAAATAGCTCCACTAGCTCCTGCACTAATACCAGTTGTAAATAACAATGAAAGAAGATTTCCTGTTAAGGCACTAAACAAATAGATAATTAAAAATTTTATTTTGCCAAAAAAATTTTCTAATTGTGGACCAATAACATATAAAGCATAATTATTAAAAAGGAAATGAACTACACCAATATGTAGAAAAGCACTAGTAATAAGGCGGTAATACTCCCCCATTTTAATAAGTATAGGCACATTAGCTCCAAAATCAATCAATGTTTGAGCATCTCTACTACCACTACCTATAATATACATAGCTAAAAAAATAATAGTATTAACTAAAATAAGGAGATATGTTACTATTGGTTTGCTTTCTTTAAAAACTTCTTCATTTTTTTTAACTTCCTCTTCACTATAACTATTAATTTCTGCTGTTAATTTATTAAATAATTCTAATCCTTTTTCTGTAAATAAAGTCTTTGTAGTAATAGTTGGAAAGGCATCAATTATAAAACGATATTTACTAATGTCTTTCATACTTTTCAAATCAGCACAATAAATATTACTATATGTGGCATTGTCCAATTTTACATTATCACCTAAATTAACAAAAATACTAATTGTATTAACATTATGCATAAATGTTTTTTTTCTAATAGAACGAATAACACGCTTTGTTCTATAGGCATCAAAATCAAGTTGTTCATTATTATGAATATAATTAGAAACAATTCTAACAATTTTATAATCACTTTTTAAATTTTCTAACCAAATTTCATTTTCAGCTCCATGTAATATAATAGGATTGTATCCTTCTTCTATAATAAAATAGTGTAATAGCTTGATAACAATTTCATCTTTTTTGGTAACTACAACATTATTCATATTTAACACCTACTCTTCATAATTTTTCATAATCTTTAAAATTTTAGCTGGAATATCACTAGTAAACTCTAAATATTCATTAGTACGTGGATGAACAAAACCTAATTTCTTAGCATGTAAACACTGACCTTCATCATTAATAAGCTTGCGCTTACCATAAACAGGATCATTAACAATTGGATAACCAATATAAGCCATATGAACTCTTATTTGATGAGTACGACCTGTTTCAAGTCTTAATTCAATCAAAGTCGCTTCTTTAAATCGTTTTAACACTTTAAAATGAGTAACTGCTTTTTTACCATTCTTGGTAACACTCATTTTTTTGCGATTTTCTTCATCACGACCAATTGGTGCATCAATAGTTCCTGTGTCATGATTAATACGACCATGAACTAAAGCAACATATTCTCTTGTAGTTGTTTTAAGCGCTAATTGTTTAGCTAAAGCTTCATGGGTAAAGTCATTTTTAGCCACCATTAATAAGCCTGTTGTATATGCATCAATTCGATGAACAATTCCTGGTCTAAATGAACCATTAATAGAACTTAGATTTTTTGAATAATATAAAAGTGCATTTACAAGTGTTTTATGGGTGTTACCTACAGCTGGATGCACAACCATGCCATTTTCTTTATCAACAACAAGCAAATCATCATCTTCATAAACAATATTTAAAGCTATATTCTCACCCTTAAGGCTATCATCAGGTTGTTCATAATTAATTTTAATAGTATCATCTTTTTTAATTAAATAGCCACTTTTAACTTTTCTATCATTAACAGTTATATTTTCCTGTTTGATTAATCTTTGAATTTGACTACGGCTCATACTTAACTTAGAGATTAAATAGTTATCTAATCTAACATTTTCGCTATCACTTATGATGTTCATGAATTTCACTCCTTATAGATAACCAAAGAATAATTATAACTGATATAACAATAAAAATATCAGCTAAATTAAAGATAGGAAAATTATATTTAAATAATTCAAATGATAGATAATCAATAACATAACCATAAAAAACGCGGTCAACTAAATTACCTATAATCCCACCAATTAAAGCACCATATAAAAGTTGTTCTTTTTTATTTATTTGCTTATTATAAATAAATAAAAAATAAATAACATTAATAGCAATTATAGAAACAAGTATTAAAAATAAAGTAGCATTTTTTAAAATACTAAAAGCTGCCCCACTATTACCTACTAGATTAATAGTAAAAAAATTTTTAATAATTGCTAGTTCATCATTGAAGTTCATATTAAAAACAATGATATTTTTAACAATCTGATCTACTAAGGCAAAAAGAAAACTGTATGTTAAAACTTTTTTCATATAACCACCATAATAATTATATCATCAATTCCTTTTTTGTCAAAGCATAGGCAGGACACTAAAACTTAATTCTTTAACTATAATTTTATATAAAAAAAAGCCATTATGATTATTTGGCTTTATTAATTGCTTCAGTTAAAGCTTCAGTTAAAGCATTTATTTTTATTGTGCATCCACTAACAGTATCGGTTTTTCCATCTTCATTTAGTTTTAAAAAATCAATTCCTTGCTCTTTAACTACTTTATCTTCTAATAGTTTTATTTGTTCATGCCATTCTAAAGTCGCATTAGGATTAGACTTCATATTATAATTATCTCCTAATGTTTTCTTAGTTGTTACAATTCCATCTTTTGTATATGTAGTATCTAAATAAACAGCTTTAATAGTTCCTTTAGCATCAACATATACTACAGCTGTTGCAGTATTTAAGCCACCACCATAATTATCAACGGCACTTCCAAAATATAAACCTTCTTTATAGTTGCCTTTTACTTTTTCACAACCTGTTAATAAAATGATACTTAAAGCTAAAAAAATAACTAATACCTTTTTCATTTTCTTCCTCCATTTTTCTAACCTAATTATACATGATTAAAAAAAAATTTACAATATATTTTTAAATTGATTGACTAGTTCTTTACTTATTAACCCAGTTAATATACCAGTTGGAACAGAAAGCAACATAATATATGGTAGATAATATATAGCACCATTTCCTGTAAAAAGAATTGCAACTAATATTTGACCAACGCTATGACAAAGAGAACCTATAATACTAACACCTATTAAAGAAAAAAAGTTGGTTTTTTTTACTAAAGTCATAACTAACAAAGAAAATATTGCTCCGCTTAGACTAAATAAAAAAGTTATGCTAAAAACACCAGTTCTTAAAATTCCTACTAAAAAAACACGACTAACTGATAAATATATAGCATCTTTAAAACCATATATATAAAGTGTAAGTAAAATAATGATATTCGCAAGTCCTAATTTAAAACCTGGAATCATCCCATTAAAAATGGGCAAAAAACTTTCTATAATATTTAAAACAACACTTAAAGCAAGTAACATTGATAATCTTGTAAATTTTCTTAATTCCATTTTCTACCTCACTACTGTATCTATTTCTTCATTAGCTATTTTAATAACGATTTTATTTGGTAAACAAACTATTGTCTCATAACTTTTTTTTATATACCCTTGACGGCTACATATATGATAAGGACTATTTTCTGCTACAACTCTAACACCATGGCTATTTACTTCAATTTTAACTTTTCCTTTAGCTCCTTCAACTTCATATATACCATTTTGCTTTAAATCAAGTTGAAGTATAGCTTTAGAATCATAATAGACAATAGCTTTATTTCCTTCTTTTTTTTTAAACCATATAAGCATTATTAAAGATGATATTATTAAAATAGTTATTATTAAAATGACATCACTTTTCTTCATATTTGTCTATTCCTTTTGAGGTAATTATTTGATTATCATTGGTATACCAGATGGCTTCAGCTTCATAATTTTCAAGAAATTTTAAACCTTTATCAATATCCATTAAAAATAATGTTGTTGATAAGGCATCAGCTAAGGCACTGTCTTTGGTTATAACAGTTACGCTTTTCATATAAGCACTTGGATATAAAGTAGTAGGATCAATAATATGAGAATATATTTTACCATCGATTTCATAAAAACGTTCATAGCTTCCACTTGTAACGACACTTATATTTTCAGCGTTTATAACATCAATTAGCCCATCATCTTTATTTGGACTTTGAATGCCAATTCTATATTTACCTTTGTTATAATGTTTACCAACTAAAACATTACCACCAGCATTGATGATATACTTATCAAGGCCTATACTATTTAAGTATTCACCTACGATTTTAGTTGTATAGCCTTTACTAATGGCACCTAAATCAATATTAGGACGATTATTTAAGATTTGACCATCTTTGAGAATAATTTTTTTAATATCTGTATTTTGTTTTTGTAATTCTTCTTTTGTTGGAAGTGAAGTGCCTTTGTCACGATATTTTTTCCAAATATCGGTAATACTACCCATATTTATGTTTAATAAACCATTACTTTTATCATAAAAGTCAAGACCATAGTTAATTAAATCGTAAAGTTTAGTATCTATTTTTAAATATTTATCTTTATCATAGTTGGTATTAATATAATAAATATTGATTATATCTTTATAATTATTATATTTATCACTTAACATGTGGTACTCTTTATAGATGTTTTCTATTTCGTTTAAAGCTGTTTGAGCTTTTTCTTTGTTTTTAGAAAAGATGCGCACATTTATATAAGTGTCCATGTAATAAAGATCTCTTGAAAATTCTTGTTGTTTTTGCCTATTTATTAATAAATAAGTAATTAAAATAATTATAATTAATAAAAGAAGATAATTAATATATTTTTTTAAAAATCTTAACATTTTTGTATACTTGCTAAAGCAAGTTTCACCTTCTTTCTTAAGTTTATAAACTAATTATATTATAACACTTAAAAAAAGTCACTAGTTTATTTAGTAGTTTCAGTAGACTTTTTATTTATTATTTTTGCAAATATTATAATTAAAAAGAATCATCATAATGATGATTCTAAGCAAAAATATATAATCTATTTAGTTTGGACGAATTATAAATTGATTAGAGATTGTATCGTTTGACTGTTTTAATTCATCAACAAAAGGTTTTAAAATACTATAATCATATCCAACAGCTTTTAAGCGCTCTATCAATTCCTCGTTTTCTCCCCATTTACCATCAGCTATTTCTTTAATTATTTCTTCTTTTGGTCTTAATGCATTAAAAGGTATGTTATAATTCATTACATAAGTAACATAAGTTTGTATAGTAATATAATCGTATCCAGCTTCTTCTAGAGCTTTTCTACGTATTTCTCCATCTCCCCATTTACCATAAATAACTATTTCCATAACAATTTCTTCTAAAGACTTTAAAGACAATTCAGTATTTTGCTCAATCGTTTTTTGTGTTTCTTTTATTAATAAGTCCTTTTTATCAAAGGAACTTCCTTCTGATAGAGTTGTCTTTGGTTCTTCATCTAAAAGGCTATATTCTAGATTTAAAAATGGAGTTGTATCTAAAGTGGTTAATAACTTAGGAGCAGATGTTGTGAATAATACTCCTCCTAATATTGCTCCTAAGACTCCTGCTTTTAAGGTATCTAAAACCATAAATTTTCTAAGCTTCTCCCCAAACGTATTTGGTCTATATTCTCTAATTAACTCAATAATTTCTTCTTTAGAATTGGTAGAGAAAGCAGTAGATGGCATCACTCTACCCTCTTTTATATAAGTTATTAATTCTTCTTCTAAGGAAGTGACTTTTTTTTCTAGTTTTTCCATTCTTTTTTCTAATTCGTTAACTCGTTTGTCAAAGGTTTTTCCCATTCTTTCTTCTGATTTGTTAGTTCCTTTTTTGAAGGGTTTCTTTTTATCTGCTCTACTAGTAAAATTGGCCGTAATTTTACTTGATTTTGTACTTCCTAAGGAAATATTTAAATGACTATCTTCAATAATTTGTTTTAAAGCAGCTAGTAATTCCTTTTTATGACTAGAATTTAAATTTGATAATTCCTTATATAACAACTCAATCTCATCAATTACTTCACTGTAATCATATTCTAATCCTTCTTCTTTTGCCATAAGAATTTCACTAAGTTTAGCTAATTTTCTTTTTAAAATCATAATCTCTGTATCCATAGCAACCTTTTTTAGTTTCATTTGTAATTTTTTACATAATGGTTTTATTTTGACTAGTTTATCCTTGGGACTAAAATCTTGATTC
>CAOJZR010000007.1 GCA_948466105.1 uncultured Bacillota bacterium
ATCCTTTATCATCCTATTTTCTGTGATAGTGATGGAACATTCCCAAATCATCATCCTGATCCTAGTGTTTCAAGCAATATGCGTTTTTTACAAGAAAAAGTTGTTGAACTAGGTTATGACATTGGAATTGGAATTGATGGTGATGCTGATAGAGTAGGAATTGTAGATGAAATGGGTAATATTATTCCTGCTGATTTATATATGCTTATTATGTATCGTTATTTAAACAAAAATTTAAAAAATCGTAAAGCTTTGTTTGATGTTAAATGTTCTAAAACTTTAATCGATGAATTAAAAAAATTAGATATTGAACCAGTTATGTATCGAACAGGTAATTCTTATTGCAATATGATGATGCAAAAGGGCGATTTTGATTTTGGTGGTGAATATTCAGGGCATGTTTTTTTTAGAGATAAATTCTTAGGTTTTGATGATGGTATTTATGGTGGTCTTCGAATGATTGAGGTTTTATCTAATATAGATAAACCTCTTAGTTCAATGTTAAATAATATAAATAAATATATATCTACAGAAGAGATGAAATTTGAAACTAATGATGATATTAAATTTTCTATTGTTGAAAAAATGAAAAATTACGCTTTAAATAAAAACTATAATGTTATTGATATTGATGGTGTTAGGGTTGAATTTGATGATGGATTTGCTCTTGTTAGGGCTTCTAATACTGGTCCTAACATTACTGCACGTTTTGAAGCAAAAACAAATGAAAGATTAAATGAATTAAAAGATGAATTTATAACCGTTTTAGAAAAATTAATCAAGGACTAGAAGGCTTGCTAGATATAATAGCTTTATTTTATAAAAGAATTACAAGGAAAATGTAATTCTTTTAATTTTGATGCTAAAAAAATATAAAGTAAAAATAAGAAAAATATTTAACAAATAATAGAAATTTGTATCAAAATAAATACAAAATATTAAAATTAGTTTGGAAATTAATAAAATTTGTTATATAATAGACCGAGAAAGTTGGTGTATTTATGGAATATAAATTTTTATCTCCTTTAGAAGAAGAAAAAAAGTCAAAAGATGAATTAATCAATTATTATAAAAAAATGCGTACATATTATCAAAAAGAAAAACCAAGAAATACAATATTACCACATAAGCCTGGTCATAAAATAGCTTTACCGCTTATGAAAACAACGAAAAATTTTGAAATAGAATATATGAATAAAAATAAATTAGATACTAATGCTTCAAATATAATATATGCGGTCAACCATTCCAATTGCCATGATATACCAACAGTTTGTGAAATAATTAAAAAACAAGCGTTCATTTTGTTAGGTGTGCAAGATTTAAGAATTATTGATAGCCTTGTTTTTTCAATGAATGGACGTATTGATGTAGATAGAAAAGATAAAATGAGTAAAGCTCTAGCTAAAGAAGAAATGCTCAAGTTACTACTACATAATCAAAGAATAATTGTTTTTCCTGAAGCAACTTGGAATACAACTGAAAATCTATTGCATCTTCCAATAAATTGGGGAATTTTAGATATTGCTAAAATTGCAGGTGCTATTATAAAACCAATTAATCTAGAATATATAAATGATAAATGTATTGCCAATATTGGTGATGATATATTAGTTTCTTTTACCGATTCTAAAACTAAAAAAATTGTAGAATTAGAGGATGCTTTTTCAACTTTAAAATGGGATTGTTTAGATGAATTTGCTCATAGCCTTAGAAGTGAAATAACGCAAAAAGATTATGATATTTATAGTAAAGATAGATATGAAGAATATAAAAAATTAGATGTTGAATATGAGCAGTCTATTATTAGAAAAAAATACATAACAGAAGAAGAAGCTTTTAGATTTTTATTAGACTTAGAATTAAATAAAGATAATGCTTTTTTAGCTAGTGTGAAAAAAGAATATGTTTTAAAATATAAAGCTTGTTAAACAACTCTACATATGGTATTATTTATTTAGTAGAAAGTAGGAGTTGTATGCCAAATTTATATTTTACAATATGTGCTTTTTTTGTAGCCTTTTTATTATTAATACTATTCTTTATTAAAAGGAACATTAACAATAAAGAAACCAAAATATTTAGAGTAATGTTAATATCTAGTTTTATAGATTGCATTTGTATGTTTGTCATAATATATACAGCATATGAAAATCCTAACCAAATAGTACTTATGAAAATATACAATAAAATAGATTTTATTCAGTATATCATTTGGGCCTCAGCATTATTTTTATATTTTTATCATATATCAAGTAAAAAATATTACAATAATGTATTAAAATTTATCTTCATCTTTAATATAATAGGTGGATTATTAATGTTATTTACTAAAGTTAATATTCATATTCATGATAATTCAATGTATTCTTATGGTCCTAGTGTTAATATTACGTATGCTATATGTTTTATTTATTTTTTATTAATTTTATTTACTGTTTTAAAAAATATTAAAAATATTTATTCTAAAAAGTATATACCACTTTTAGCTTTAATAGCTTTAGTTACTTTAACATTATTTACTAATAAATATAATTCAGAGTTGTTAATCATCCCAGCTGTTCTTTCATATATCGATTTAATAATGTATTTCACTATTGAAAATCCTGATATAAAATTATTATCACAAATGGCTTTAGCCAAAGATCAAGCTGAAAAAGCTAATCGTGCTAAAAGTGATTTTTTATCAAGCATGAGTCATGAGATAAGAACACCTTTAAATGCAATTGTTGGATTATCTGAAGATATTTTAAATTATAAAACACAAGTTCCAAAAGAAGTAGTTGAAGATTCTATTGATATTCAAAATGCCAGTCATACTTTACTTGAAATAGTAGGTAATATATTAGATATCAATAAAATAGAGTCTGAAAAATTAGAAATTATAAATAACCCCTATAACTTTAAAGATGAAATCACATCTTTATGCAAAGTAACAGCAACAAGAATTGGTGAAAAACCAATTGAATTTAAATTATATATAGCAGAGGATATTCCATATGAATTAATTGGCGATAAAGTTCGTATCAAACAAATTATTAATAACTTATTATCTAATGCAATTAAATATACAGAAAAAGGGTTAATCACATTGAATGTTAAATGCATTAATCACAATACTACATGTAATTTAATTATCAGTGTTCAAGATACTGGTAGAGGAATTAAAGCTGAATTAATAAATAAGTTATTTACTAAATTTGAACGTTTAGATATTGAAAAAAATACTACAACAGAAGGAACAGGACTAGGACTAGCTATTACTAAAAGTCTTGTTGAAATGATGCATGGTAAAATAAATGTGCAAAGCCAATTCAAAGAAGGTTCTATCTTTGTTGTACAAATTCCTCAGAAAATAAGCAAATTAACTAATCCTTTAACCAATGCCCAAATCATAAATGAAGCAGAAGATATTATTAATGCCAATTTAGAAGATAATAATATATATAAAGATAAAAAAGTATTAATTGTTGATGATAATAAATTAAATATCAAAGTTGCTAAAAAAGCACTAGCAAGCTTTAATTTTAATATTGATGAGTGTTATGATGGTAGAGAATGTTTAGATAAAATAAATAATGGTAGTGTTTACGATTTGATTTTAATGGATATAATGATGCCTAATATGAGTGGAATAACAACTATTAAAAATTTAAAAACTAATCCTGATTTTAAAACACCAGTTATAGCTTTAACAGCTGATGCAATAGCTGGTGCTCAAGATAAATACATAAGTGAAGGCTTTACTGATTATATTGCTAAACCATTTTCAAAAGCTCAAATAAAAGAAAAAATTGACATAATCTTTAAAACCAAAAATAACATAAAAGAAAAAAGTAATTTTGATTCTTTTTCAGGAACTACTTATGTATTTGATGCTAAAGAAAAAGAAGAGTATATGATTAAAAATGGTAAAAAAATAAAAGGAGAAATGAAATGAAAAAAATACTAATTATAATCTGTCTTTTACTAGCATTATGTGGATGTACTAATAATCAGAATAACACTAATCTTTCTAAAGAAGAAAAACTAAGTAAAATAATTCAAAAAAATAATTATATTATTATTGATGTTAGAACAAAAGAAGAGTATAAAGAAGGACATGTTGTTGATGCAATTAATATTCCATATGATGAGATTAATAAAAATATTAAATTAGATAAAGATAAGACAATTGTTGTTTATTGTAAAAGTGGAAATAGAAGTAAAATTGCTTTTAATACATTAAGTGACCTAGGCTATGAAGTTTTTGATTTAGGAGCTTATGATAGCATAAGTCTTGAAAAAACAAATTAAAATAATTTGTTTTTTTTTGTTAGATTTTAGCTACTTGTTCTATATTTATTTTGGATATAAAGACAATATAATTATAAAAAGAGGTGATAAGAGTGAATTCTATAAATGGTTTTATATTAACAACACTAGCTGGTCTTTCTACAATGTTAGGTACATTTATTATTTTTTTTAAGAAAAAAAATGATAAAATTATTGCTGGTGCTTTAAGTTTTGCAGCAGGCGTTATGATTTGTGTGTCATTTATGGATTTAATTCCAGAAGGTTTTAGCCTATTACGAGAGACTTTTTTATTAATTCCAAGTTTTTTAATTGCTGGGATTTTTATTTTAATTGGGATTATTGTTTCCAACAGTATTGATAAATATATACCTATGACTGATACTAATGGGCTATATAGAGTAGGGATTATATCAATGCTGGCTATCATTCTTCATAATATTCCAGAGGGAATCGCAACATTTATAACAAGTGATAATAATATCACCTTAGGAATTACGCTTACAATCGCTATAGCTCTCCATAATATCCCAGAAGGTATAAGTATCTCGGTTCCTATCTATTATGCCACCAAGAGCCGAAAAAAAGCTTTATTATATACACTTATATCAGGTTTATCTGAACCATTAGGTGCTTTGCTTGCATATTTCTTTTTAAAACAATATGTTAATAATGTAATTATGGGTATGCTTCTTATGATCATTGCTGGAATAATGCTTCATATTGCTAAAGAGGAATTACTTCCTACATCTAAACAATATAATTACTTAAATATAACTTTCAAATGGTTTTTACTTGGTTTAGGGTTTATGTTTGTCGCTGGTTTATTTTTTTAAAAGTAGGGAATAAGAAAAGAGATAACAACATTATCTCTTTTTTGGGCTTCTTATTCAAGATCAAATGACTTACTTGAATCTTCATCAAGTTGGAATGATTTGCTTTCGCTTTTGAATCCCATATCGTTTTTGTGATTATCAGTAACATTGTTATTATTTCTATTAGTAACATTGTTACGTTTATCACAATTTGAAGCTTGAATGTTTTTCTTATTCTTTTTCATTTTTTATCACCCAGTATTATTATGAGTATATTTATTTTTAATTATACATTTTTCTTTTCAATTTTTTTTAAATGTGTTAAAATAATAGCTAAAAAGGAGAAAACTTATGAAAATAAATACATTTTTAACAGATTATTATCAATATTTATATCTTAATCGTAAGAAAAATATCAAAGAAAACCTATTGCTTTTGATACTTATTATTACTTTAATATTATCCTTGTTATTACTTTTTGATTTAATAATGACTTTTTCGTTATTAAAATTAATATGTATTATTATATTAATAACATTATTTAGTAGTCTATCTTTAATATTTAAAAGTGAATTAAAGGAATTGTTTAAATCATTTAATAAAAAGCAAAAAAATCTTTATAAGAAAAAAAAAGAAAAAGATAAAGAGTTTATTATAAAATCATTAAAAAAAGCTAAACTATATGATGTAAGTAAAATAGATACTGTTATTATGTATTTAAATGCATCAGCTAAAAGTATTAATACAATAAGTATCATCAATAACATTATCATTGTTTTTATTATGTATGCATTAGTTAATAATTATGTAAGTCTAATTATTGGTATTATAATAACACTTGTAATTACAATCTTAATTTCGCTAATTATTTCTACCTATACTAATAAATTATCACGAATTTTAAGCTTAAATAATAAAAACACTTTAATTGAAATATTATGTGAAATTAGAATTGAAATGTAATTCTTTTTTTAAAAAGAACTAGTTAACATAATATATATTATAAGATTTTCATAATTTGTTAAATATATATAAATAACCATAAAAAAAGCATAAATTTTTAGTAATTTCTTTTTAGAATTAAAAAGCTATTTATGCTAATAAAAATATAATTTCTTAAATTAGATTAATCAACCCGTGATTGAATTTCAGCAATTTTTTCTAAGACTTCAGCAGCATTTTTTTCATTGATTTCAGTATAGCCAAGCTCTTTTAAGGCTTGAACTTTAGCAGAATTGAGTTGTAAAGTACGACTCATTTTTTCTTCTTTTTTATGTTCTATTTGTTCAACAAAACGTTTATGAGCATCAGCTATTTTAGTTCTTGAAGCTCCTCCGCCTCTATATAATGAAAAGCCAGAGAACATTATACCTTCAAATACAAATTGTTCTTCTTCATTGAAAATAAATTCTAAAGGTTTTACAAAACCAGATGATTTTGCAATATAAGCTAAAGTATATTTTGCCTCTTTAGAACTATCTAAAATTTGTACAAGGTGGTATAAATATTTTAATATATAATACGAATCTTCTTTGTCATCAACAATTTCTTTTAATAAATCAACAATATTATGCATAAGATCTTTTTGTTTTTTACTCATTCCATTAAATAGATTATCTGTATCACTTTCTAATCTAATAGAACTATCTATTAAAGTATTTAACTTTGTTTCAACATTTAAAATATAATCAGTATCTACTTTGATATTATCCAACTCATCACTAGACTTTATTCCTAATAAGTTAAATAATAGTACTTTTTTATCTTTTGGCCATTTGTTTAAATCATCAAATTCAAGATAATTATAAACCATTTGTCTAGATACACCTAAAAATTTAGCCAATTTAACTTTTGAAATACCTAATTCGTGAAGTATTTCATTTAACTTATCCATATCATAAAACCTCCTATTATCATTTTAGCACTTTAATGTCAAATGTCAAGTGTAAACGTAAGTGTAAATATCATTATAAATACCATAATTTAGCATTATTTTTCTTAACCATTTTAACAATTCCCCCACCTAAAACTTTGTCTTTTAAATAGAAAACACAAGCTTGACCAGGGGTAACAGCCTTTATTTTTTGTGGGTACTTTACTTGTATTAGACCATTTTCTAAAAAGGTTAGTTGAACATCGTTATCTTTTTGACGGTAACGAAATTGTGCGGTACATTTAAATGGCTTTTCCTTAGCTAGCCAATTGACCTCTTCAATAATAGCTTCATCTGAAAATAGATATTCATTATTGGCTCCAATAGCCACATATAAAATATTTTTATCTAAGTCTTTACCAACAACAAACAGACGCTCTTTTGTTCCACCTACATCAAGACCTCTTCTTTGACCAATAGTATAATACATAAGTCCAATATGGGTGCCTAGAACTTCATTAGTTTCAATATTAATGATTTTTCCAGGTTGATTAGGTAAATAATTTTTTAAGAATGATGTAAAATGACGTTCACCAATAAAACAAATGCCTGTTGAATCTTTTTTACTAGCTGTTAGTAAGCCTGCTTCTAAAGCTAAAGCACGAACTTCACTTTTTTCTAAAGTGCCTAATGGAAATAAAACATTATGAAGTTTTTCTTTACTAACTTGTGATAGAAAATAGGTTTGATCTTTATTTTTATCAAAGGCACGTAATAATTCTTCGTTTTCTATACGTGCATAGTGTCCTGTTGCTATGTAATCAGCTCCTAGTTTTAAAGCTTCATGTATAAACATATCAAATTTAATATATTTGTTACACATTATATCTGGATTAGGAGTTCTTCCTTTGTTAAGTTCGTCTAAAAAATAAGTAAAAACATAATCCCAATACTCTTTTATAAAATCAACTCGATATAATGGGATACCTATTTTATCACATACAGCTTTAGCATCATTATAATCTAGTTCTTGTGGGCAAATTGGTGTTTTACCAATTGTCGGATTACCTAATACATCATTATTTAAAGTGCTATCCCAGTTACGCATAAAAAGGCCAATTACTTCATAGCCTTGTTTTTTTAATAATAGTGCTGCTACGCTACTATCAACGCCTCCACTCATTCCTACTACAACTTTCATAATTCACGACCATTTCTGTTATTATTATATCAAGATTGTTAATGTACTTGCAACTATATTTAATAAATTAGTTGTTAAAAATGTTTCTATTAGTGATGTGCAAATACTACCTACTAAACACATTAATAAAATTTTTAAATAATGATTAGTAATAGTTTTAAATTCAATATTTTTCTTTTTTACAATTGCTTTAATAATTTTAATGGAAAAAAAGGTGGCATACATACTTATAATATAAAGAATGAGTATATTTATTAACTGATGAGGGAAAATATAAATAAATGCTAATAAGGAACCTTTCATTTTAAAAGTAAAAATAAGACTAGCAGTAGCAAAACCTAAAATAAAGCTTTTAACGAAAAAGATAAAAATAATTAGTGGTAGTCCAATAACTGAAATACCAAGAAGCCATATTCCCACAATTACGCAAAAATTATTAAAAAAACTATTTTTAAATATATCAATGTAATTTAATTGTTTATTTTTAATACTAGTTATAAATTCATTTAAATATTCATTTACTAGCATTTTATCATTACTATTTAAAATAGTAAAAAAGATGGCACTTATAATAATTGCTATTACAAAAAGTGTTGCAAAAAAGAAAAATGTTTTTTTACTAGCTGAAATTTTCTTTGATAACTTGTCCATATATTTTTTCATCTTATCACCTAGTCAATAATATGTTTTAAATTTTTTTTTATTCCAATTATAAGATCTTTATATTATAATTAATATGAGGTGAAAAAATGAAGAACATAGGTAGAAAAATTATTGCACTTGTTATGCTTTTTATTATAATTGCATCTTTTATTTTAAGCGCTTTAGCTGGAATGTAAGTATATTTTCTTAAACTACTTGTATGATTGATAAAAAAAAATCCATACTACTAATGTAGTCTATCCTAGTAAAGGAGATGCTATAATGTTTTGTAAAAAAACATTTTTCTTAACTCTTCTTACACTACTTATTATTCCAATTAATGTCTTTGCTTATTCAAACAAACTTCTTGTTGGTGGTGAGAATATTGGGATTAAACTTAATTCTAAAGGTGTTATGATCGTAGGTACTTATGAGGTCAATAATAGCTTACCTGCCCTTGATGCTGGTCTTAAAATAGGTGATACGATTACTTCTGTTAATGGTGAAGATGTTTCTAATATTGAGGATATGGTTGACAAAATAAATGCCTATGCTCAAAATGGAAGCATTGACATTGGCTATAGACGTAATAATAAAAATATGAAAACATCTCTAGTAATTAATAAAGATTCCAATAATGTCTATAAAACAGGACTTTATGTAAAAGATAGTATTACAGGTATTGGAACATTAACTTTTATTGATCCAAACACCAAAATATTTGGTGCATTAGGACATGAAATAACAGAGAAAAATACAGGACAAATCCTAGAAATTAAAGATGGAGCTATCTTTTCTTCTAATGTAACTAGTATTAATCCAAGTACTAATGGTACAGCTGGAGAAAAAAATGCTCAATTTTTTACTGATGAAATAAAAGGAAATGTTTTTGAGAACACTTCTTCAGGTATATTTGGTTTATATAAAGATACATTGCCTACTAAAAAGCTTTATAATGTGGCATCTAGTGATAAGATAAATAAAGGACAAGCGTCTATTTTAACAGTAACTGATGGTAATGAAATAAATGAGTATAAAATAAATATCCTTAAGTTAGATGACTCTAAAAATACCAAAAATATTTATTTTGAGATTACTGATGAAAAATTATTGTCACTTACAAATGGTATAGTTCAAGGTATGAGTGGTAGTCCAATTATTCAAGGTGATTATATTGTCGGTGCTGTTACTCACGTTGTTTTAAATGATCCTAGTAAAGGTTATGGAATTTTTATTACAAACATGTTAGAAGAGGCAGAAAACTAAAAGAGACTTGTGTCTCTTTTTATTTTTAAAATAAAAATGTCATAAACCATAATATGTTTAATGATTTATGACATACAAAAATTATTCTTCAATTTCAAAATCTTCTAACTGTCCATTTTCAGTTACAATTTTACTTATTTTTTCTTCTACATTTTTAAGTTTAGTATCACATTCTTTAACAAGTTTCATAGCTTTAGTATATTTATCAATTGAACTTTCAAGATCAATTTCACCACTTTCAAGTTCACCTACTATATTTTCAAGTTCTTGCATTTTATCTTCAAAAGTTTTTTCTTTTTCCATTACTCTTCCTCCTTTATTTTTGTAATTATTGTTGTTACGACTCCATTTTTAAATTTAACATCAAGCCTATCATTTTCTTTTAAATCATGAATATTTTTAACAATTTGATTGTTTTGCAAAGCCAAAGTATAACCTCGTTTTAAAGTATTTAAAGGATTCATAATTTCTAATTTATCAATTAAACTATTTAATGTTAAAATTTTTTCTTTATAAAGAATAGTTGGATTTAAAAGCAGATAATGGTGACGATACTTTTCTAGTTTTATCTTACTATTATTTAAATTATCATATATAGTTTTATTTAGTTTTTGAATAATAAGATCTATAAACTGTTTTTTACTTTCATACATCATCATTGGTCGTTTAATCACAAAAGAATTTTTAACTGCATCTAATAAAACTTTTTTATAATTTAAATTTTTATAGATACTTTCATTTAAGCGAATTTTTATTTGATTTAGATTATTTATCAAATCATTAATACTCAAAACAGCCATTTCAGCTGCACCTGTTGGTGTAGGAGCTCGCAAATCAGCTACAAAGTCGGCAATCGTAAAATCAACTTCATGGCCTACTGCACTTATGATTGGAATATTCGAATTATAAATAGCTCGTGCTACAATTTCTTCATTGAATGGCCATAAATCTTCAATAGCGCCTCCCCCACGCCCAACAATTAAAACATCTAAATCATATGTATTAGCTTTTTCTATGTTTTTTACAATATCAAGCGCGGCTTGTTCTCCTTGAACAAGACTTGGAAAAAGTAAAATTTGACAAATTGGATAACGTCTTTTAATAGTTGATATAATATCTCTTATAGCTGCGCCTGTTGGAGCAGTAATAACACCTATTTTATTAGGCATACTAGGAATTTTTCGTTTATGTTCAGCTTTAAATAGTCCTTCCATTTCAAGTTTTTGTTTTAATTTTTCAAAAGCTAAATAAAGATTGCCAATTCCATCTTCTTGCATATTATCTACAATTACTTGGCAAGTACCACTTCCCTCATACATTGTTATATGACCTTTAACCAAAACTTTGGTTCCTTCAATTGGTTTAAAGGCTAACTTTTTAGTCATACTATTAAACATAATAGCGTTAATTTTACTAAATTCATCCTTTAAAGAAAAATATAAATGGCCATTAGTATGAGCTTTAAAATTAGATATTTCTCCTCTAATATATACTGTTTTTAAGTTATCATCAGCTTCTAATTTAAATTTAATATATCGACTAATTGCCGTAACAGTTGTATATTTATGCTCCACATTTCACCTATTATGATACACTTTATCTAAAACAGCATTAATCATAGCTTTAACATTATCATCACTATATTTTTTAGCTAATTCTATTGCCTCGTTTATAACAACTATATCTGGTGTATCAGTATATAACAATTCATAAATACTCATTCTTAGAATAGCTATATCAGTATTTCCAAGACGATCAATAGTCCAATTATTTAAATATTGATTAGCTACTTTATCTAATTTATCTTTATAAGTAATAACCCCGTAAACTATATCCTTTACAAATTCATTATCAATTTCAATAGTATTTTTAATAATGTCATCAACATTATATTGAATATTATTCTTATTAAAAATTTCAACTTGATATAAAATTGTCATTATATGTACACGACTCATACTTCGATTTTGTTCCATTTTATCACCACCTTTATTTTAGCACATTTCAGGATAAAATAAAAGCTTAAACTATATTTAGTTTATACTATTAAATAGTACTAATTATTTAAAACTTGACACAAATTCGTCTTAAAAAAAGAAAAAATAAATTATATGAAATAATATACTTGCG
>CAOJZR010000008.1 GCA_948466105.1 uncultured Bacillota bacterium
TTGAGTGCTGTGCGTCTACCAATTCCGCCACACAAGCAATTACAATAATAATTATAACATACTTTTATAAAAAATATTATTATAATTTTTAATTTTTTTAAAAAAATTTAGTTTTATTACGTACATAAATAAAAACCAACTTTTTTACGTTTCCTCTTTATACCTAGATTTAAATAAATCACATTCCTCTATCTCATCTTCTGGTAACTCCACCTTAGGTAATTCATCCCTACTAGATAAACCAAAATAATCTAAAAAATCTGAAGTTATATCATAAAGATTAGGATGACCTGGTAAATCTGATTTACCAATTTCTTTTATGAAATTCATAGCCACTAATTTTCTTACAATATTAGCAGATGATACACCTCTTATTTCATCAACCTTAATTCGTGTAATTGGAGCATTGTAAGCAATAATAGCAAGTGTCTCTAAAGTAGCTTGACTCAAAATATCAACAACATTTTCATTTACCAACTTCTTATAAAAAGCACTATGCTCTTTCTTAGTTGTTAATTTCAATTTATTGCCCAAAATCTCCATTTTTATACCACGATTAGCTTCTTTATACATTGCTTCTAATTCTGTTATAACTTTATTTAATTCAACTTCATCAATATCCAATATATTCATAATCTCTTTCATATCAATTCCATCATTACCGACAATAAAAAGAATCCCCTCTAAAACAGCTTCCAAATTCATCTATAAACACTCCCTATTTGTTAAAATTATTGCATTAAAATTACTATCTTGTTCTATTATAACCTCTTGCTTTCGTGACAAATCAAGAATAGATAAAAAAGTTACTATAACATAATCCTTACTTATAAATTCAAACAACTCATCAAAAGACAACCTTTTTTTTATTTTAAGCAAATTCCTTATTTCCTCACTTCTTTTATTTACAGAATACTCCTTTTTAGTTACCTTAGTACTTAAAGGTTTACTATCCTCTTTCCTTTTTAAAAACGCATTAAAAGCATCAAGTAAATCATTTAAACTCGCATCTTCCTTAAATGTTACCTTATCATCACTAAACTCTTTTAAATTACCAACTTCCTTAGTATACACTTTTTTTCGTTCATCTTCTAGTTCCTTTAATTTAGGAATCATTTCTTTATAACATTCATAAACCAACAATCTATTTACTAACTCTTCTTTAGGATCATCTTCAATTTCCTGCTTAGGCAAAAGCGATCTTGATTTAAGCTCAACTAATTCTGATGCCAAAACCAAATATTCACTAGCAATATTAAGATTCATTCTTTCCATACTGTCAATGTAGTCAAGATATTGATTAGCTATTCTTTCTACACTTATATCCCATATATTAATATTTTCTTTTTTTACTAGGTGAAGAAGCAAATCCAATGGGCCTTCAAATTCAAGAATTTTAAAATTATAATCCATTTCCCTCACCACCATAATTATTATAACACTTATAGTATAGTTAGTAAATTAAGAATATACATAAACATTTACTAACAAAAAAAGATGTTTCTTTTTAAACGAACTTGTCAATAAAAAGTAGACAGTAAAAAGATATTCTAATTAAATCTAAATTGAGTTCTATACTCAATAGGGGGGGATAATTTAAAGCATAACTAGAACTTAAATAATTATGATCATAAATTATTGAATTTATGTCAACTGTTTTATAATCTTCTTGATTGAAATCAATATACATTTCTTTCTTTAACCAACCATTTTTTGATTCAATAATTTGGTTATCTGTTGGAGTAACTATTCTCGACATAGACCTAGCTATGTTATAATCTTTATGTACATTATTAAATGCTACTGAGGAATATACTGTGCCTTGATCACTGTGGAAAATTGTTTCTTGGCTTTTATATCCTCTTTTTATTTTGTTATTTAACATAGAATCATCAAAAGCATCTACATAATATGTCCAATCATATCTTTGATTTTTAAATCAAATCATTGTTGTATCAGATGTTATTTTCTCTAGTGGTCTTTTAGTTTTCCAATCATTATTTATAAGATTAGGATATTAAATAGATTCTTCTCCTGGCTTCTTATAAATAGAATAATGTCTAGCTTTACTTCTTATTTTTAAAATCTTACAAATTTTATGGACTAGATTATCTAATACTATCCGTCTTGTTTCTTTACGAATAATTGCATTTATTCCATGATAACCATAACTTGGTTTCCTTTTATGAATATCTTTGATTAAAGATTCTAAATCTTTTCGCTTAATTTCATATTGATTTAAAATATCTTTAGTTTTTAATCATTTATAATATCCACTTCTTTATATATTAATTACTTCACATAAAGATTTAACAGAAAATTCTTTACTCAATATTTCTATAATTTCAAACTCTTTTTGTTTTATTTTTTGAACATTACAACTGAACCATCTACTTTCATTAGGTATCCTTTTTTTAATCATTCATTCTCAATTCTTAATCTCATATTCTAGTTTTTCTATTTATGTAAGATTCTTTTTGTTTGAATACTTGCATAATGGATTACCCAGTTTTTTTTGATTTTCCAATCCACTAATTCCTAATTCTAAATACTTTTTTAATCATCTACTTGTAACAAAATGATTAATTCCTTCTTCTCGTTCAGTTTCCCAACAACTTTTTCCTGTTAGCATTTGATTAACATACTTTAATTTTTCTTCATTAGAATAATAATTATTCTTTCCTCATTTTAGTCTTTCTTGCATTTTTATTATCTCCCTTATTTTAATTATACCAAAGAAAAAGTAAACACATCTTTTTTGTGTCTACTTTCATTTTACAACTTCATCTTTTTAAAACTATCTTTTAATAGAAGTTAACTTCAAAAAATTATAAACTTTCAAATAAACTTCATTCCAATTATTTTTTAAATTAGTTTCAATTTTTGTTATTAATTCATCCCTTGTTTCAATTTTCTCATCAAAACATTCAAAACATAAGTATTTTAATTTATCCATATCTGCTGTTTTCTTTATAACATCCAATTCTTTTAAAATAAACTTTTGCATAGCTTCTTCTTTTCGTGTCTTAAATTCTTTCGCATTAAAAGTATTAATAATTTCAAATTCCAACTTAGTTTCCTCAAGATTATAAGCCATTTCTATTACATCTAATTCCTCATCTATTAATAAAGAACTATACTTTATAAGTTCACCACTATCATTTAATAAAATTCCTAAAGCCTTATTATTATCACTAATTATTAAACTATAATTTAATAGTTTAACTGCTTTATTAGTAAAAAGTTCAGTTTTATTTTTCACTTTATTTAAAAAATCATTAGTAAATTTAATCTTTTTTTGGATTATATCTATCATTTGTGTCGTAGATACTTTTATAATAGGCATTTTCCTTATATGAACTATATCATCATTTAAATTCCACTCATAGAAATCGTACAAATTTTCATTAAAATTAAGCAATATATCATAAATGTAACTCATTTTTATCTCCTTTTCTTATAAATATGGTTATAAATATTAAGGCAAGACCAATTACTGTTAAGTAACATTCAAACCTTCTACTTATAAAATGGATATACTGATTAAAATTATACCCAATTGTCATTAAATTGAGGTAACTTATTATATAAACTAATCCTATTATAGCAAAACCAAAGCCAACTAAAAAAAAGAATATTCGTGCGAACATATTACCACCTATTTAAGTTTATTAATTTTAAATTATAATTTACCTTTATTTTTATAAAAATAAAAAGTGGATATATCCACTTAGTTTAACTTTCCTAACGATATTTAAAATAATCTTTAATAAGTGTCTGATTAGAAACATAAAACTTATCATTGACTTTCTTATTAATATTCTTTATATAATTATCATCTAGTTTGCCATCTAACTCCTTATATTTACTTGTTGATGAAAAATAAATTGCCTTATCTGTAATCCAACTACCATTAGCAAATATAACAATTGTCTCTTCATCTGAAAAAATATCTTTTCCCATATAATATCTAGGATCATATTCTAAATCAAATAAATTAGCAAGAGTTGGTAAGATATCAAATGTACTTGCTGTTTTACTAATTACAGTAGGTGATTCTTCACTATTATAAATAATAAATGGTAACTTATCATCATTAAAATCAATAGTTCGATCAAATGATGATAAAACGTTTAAATTATCCATTCCCATATTAAGCGGATGATGATCCCCAAACAAAACAATCACAGTATCATTTAATTTATTAGTTCGCTTAAGTTCATTAAGTAAATGTTCTAACCCTAAGTCTAAATCAATAGCTTTAGCTAAATATGATTTTAACTTCGTACTATAAGGTAAATCTTTAACTTTATTCCAGTGTTTACTTACAACGTCGCTTTCAGTATCATAATAAAAATGTGTACTTACTGTTGTTATAAAAGTAAAAAAACGTTCTTTATCTAAAAAATATGGAATTGCTTTAACAAATAAGTCATAATCACTAGGCCAACCTTTGCTAACTTTAAGTCCTAAGTCATCATAGTTATAGTAAGCACTTGAACCCATACTTTTATGTAAAATCCTTCGCTCATAGTATTCATCACGCCAATTATGGTAAGATGTACTAAAATAATCACTATTATTAAACAAATTAAAGATACTTGTTTTATATATATTATTCTTATATGTATTAGGTGTACAGACTGTATTACTTGGAATAATAGATGTAAGACCAATAAACTCACTTTCACCAGTAGTACAACTATATTTAGGTGTATAATAATTATCAAAATACATACCTTCTGTTTTTAATTTGTATAATGTAGGTGTAAGTTGTTCATTAATAGCAATCTGATCAAAAGCTTCAACCATAATGAGAATTAAATTTTTATCTTTAAATTTACCTGTATATTCGTTTTTAGGCGTTATACTTTGAGCCATATAATATTGGTGTAAATTTTTAATGATAGAATCACTAGTATTACTAACCAATTCTAGCCAAGCTGTATCATCTATAGTACGATTATAATCATTAAAATCAGATTTATCATCATTATTAGTGTCAGTGTCTAATTCATTATCAATATCTAATTCATTGTTAAAATTCAAATCAGCAATTTCATCATGAGGTTTAATCATATAAACAATATCTAGATATAAAAATCGCACAGTTCCAAATTGTTTTAAACTGAGTTCAATTAAGTTAGGATTTTTATATAATTGTTTATTTGTTTTAATTTGATTACTATCTTGGAAAAAATTAAGCGATAATGTCAAAATGGATAATAAATGCAAACACAAAATCACTAAAAAACCAAAAACCACACGTAATTTATTAAACTCTTCTTTCTTTAAAAAAGGCTTGTTTAAAATAAACATAATTAATAATATAATAAAAGGCAATAAGCATATATAATAACTTGGTTTTATAGCAAAAATAAACGGAATTATTTGTTGTTTAACTCGCGTTAACCCTCCTTCCCCTGCTGCATTTAACGACATGTAGTTACCTAAAAAATTGTTAAATGCTAATTGACCAATCGTATATATACTCATAGTAAAAATAAAGACAAGTATCATAATTTTGGCTATTTTAACTTGAACAAAACTACCTATAAAAGATAAAATTGCACTTATGGTTGCTGAAAAAAGAATAATTCGAATAAATTCAATAACAAAAATATTTTTAAATATCAATTGTTTAAAAACAGCTTCAATAAATATTAAACTTAGAAAAAGACAAAAAAACATTTTTAATTGATAATATGTTCTTTCTCTACTAAACTGAAACATCAAACCACTTCCTATAGTAATTATATAATACTAATTTTAAAATAACAATAATTTCTATAATTTGGCTATATAATCTAAAATAGATGTTACAGTTTTATTAAAATTCTCAAAATCTACATCAAACCATTTAGTTGGTAACTGATGATTAAAATAAGTATATTGTCTTTTAGCATATTTTCTACTGTTTTGCTTAATTAAAGCAACTGCTTCTTCTTTAGTTGTTAAACCATCAAAATAAGCAAAAAGTTCTTTATAACCTATTGGTGTCAAAACAGCTTTTGTTCTGATATTAGAATCATATAGTTTTTTAGCCTCTATAATTAGCCCATGTTCTAACATTAAATCTACTCTACGATTAATACGCTTATACAAATAATCTCTATCTGTTGTAAGCCCTATAAAACAAGCATTATAAAGAAGGGTATTATCATTTTTATCTGTAATTAATTTTTTATTAATCTGATAAAAACTAAGTGCACGCTCAATTCTTCGTCTATTATTAGGATGAATTTTAGTTGTTGGATCAATTGCACATAACTTATCATACAAATCTTTACTAGTATACATACTATAATCAAATTGAAGTTTTTCCTCATTAAATTGATAATTATATAAAGCACTTTTTATATATAAACCCGTTCCTCCTACTAAAATAGGAACTTTTCCTCGTTTTAAAATATCGTTTATCCATTTTCTAGCATCTTGCTGATAATTATACACTGTATAATCTTCTTGAATTTCTTTTATATCAAATAAATGATGGGGAATTTGTTGCTTTTCTTCTTCTGTTACTTTAGCAGTGGCAATATCTAAACCTTTATAAACTTGAGTACTATCAGCATTAATTATTTCACCATCTAAGGCTTTAGCTAATTCAATACTAAGACGTGTTTTCCCAACTCCTGTTGGACCTACTATTACAACTATCATTATTTAATCAACATAGCATCGCCAAATGAAAAAAAGCGATAGTGCAAATTAACAGCTTCCTTATAGGCTGTTAATATATTATCCTTTCCTGCTAAAGCACTAACTAACATAAGCAAAGTTGATTTAGGCAAATGAAAATTGGTTATAAGTGCATCTATGGCTTTAAATTGATAACCAGGATATATAAATATATCTGTTGTACCACAACAACCTCTAAACTGACCATATAGTTTCATAATTGCTTCTAAAGTTCTAGTAGAAGTTGTACCTACACTAATAATTCTACCACCATTTTGCTTAGTTTCATTTAATAATTTGGCCACTTCATCTGTCATTTCATAATACTCACTATGCATTTTATGATTTGTTATCACTTCTACATTAACAGGTCGAAAAGTTCCCAAGCCAACATGCAAAGTAATATAGCAAACTTTAATGCCTTTTTCTTTTATTTGTTCTAATAAATCTTCTGTAAAATGTAAGCCTGCGGTTGGAGCCGCTGAACTACCAATATTTTTAGCATAAACGGTTTGATATCTACTATTATCAGTTAACTTTTCGTGAATATAAGGAGGCAATGGCATACTCCCTAGTTGATCTAATATTGTATAAAAATTTCCAGAATAGCTAAGTTTAAATTCTCTTATTCCATCTTCATTTATTCCAATACATTCAGCAAACAATAAATTATTAAAATTTATGCATGTTCCTATATTTACTCGTTTAGCTGGTTTAACTAATGTCTGCCAAACATCTTTTTCAAGTTCTTTTAATAAAAGAATTTCAATTTTAGCATTTGTTTTATCTTTTATTCCAATTAATCTTGCAGGTAAGACTTTTGTATCATTTAATACTAATACATCATTTTTATGTAAATAATTAATTATATTTTTAAAAACCTCATGTTGAATTTCACCAGTTTTTTTATCTAAAACTAATAGTTTAGATGTATCTCTTTTTTCTATTGGGATTTGGGCAATTAATTCATCTGGTAGTTCATAATCAAATTCTTCAGTTTTCATTTTACCTCCTATTTGTTTCATCTTGATTAATTTAATAAATTTATTTTATCATAAAGAAACATATTTATAAACACACTTTAATCATTTTTTCATTTAAAAAAATTCAATATTGTCATCACGATATTGAATTATCATTAGAATAACGTATCTTTTCTAGGAATACGCAAATGATCATAGGCTTTATCTGTAACCATACGTCCTCGCGTTGTTCGCTTTAGTAAACCTGTTTGTAATAAGTAGGGTTCATAAACATCTTCTATTGTTGTCTGCTCTTCTCCAATTGATGAAGCTAAAGCTTCTATGCCAACAGGACCACCATTAAATTTTTCAATTATTGCTTTAAGTAAATTGTAATCTGTATCATCCAAACCTAAACTATCTACTTTTAATTTGTCTAAAGCGATTTTAGTTATAGCTAAATCAATATGTCCACTTCCAAGAACAAGTGCATAATCTCTTATTCGTTTAAATAAGCGGTTAGCTATTCTAGGAGTTCCTCTAGAACGAGTTGCAAGTTCTAATGCCGCATCATCTTCTATAGGACATTCTAAAACTTTACTAGTCCGCTTAACAATATCTTTTAGCTCTTCTATTGTATAATATTGTAATTTTGACACAATACCAAAACGATCACGCATTGGGCCTGTTAAATCGCCTGCTCTAGTCGTCGCTCCAACCAAAGTAAAATGTGGTAAATCGATTTTTATACTTCTAGAAGACCCTTCATTACCAACAACAATATCCAAAGAAAAATCTTCCATAGCGGAATAAAGCATCTCCTCTATAACACGAGGAATACGATGAATTTCATCTATAAAAAGGACATCACCTTTTTCTAGAGTTGATAAAACTGCAGCTAAATCGCCACTCTTTTCAATAGCTGGCCCACTCGATGTTTTAATATTACTACCAAGTTCATGCGCTATTATTGAGGCCAAAGTAGTTTTTCCTAAGCCAGGAGGTCCATACAAAAGGACATGATCTAAAGATTCTTCACGAATTTTAGCGGCTTTTATAAAAATATCTAAATTTTCTTTTACTTCACTTTGACCAATATATTCATTTAAGTTACTAGGACGCAAACTAAGTTCCGTTGTATCTTCTTCTAATTCTTCACCTGTAACAATTCTATCATCCATCGCTTTCACCCACCTATTTTAATAAAAGTTTTAAAGCTTCTTTTATTTGATCTTCTATTTTATTATTTTTATCAATATTAGGTATAATCTTTTTTATTTCTAATGGTTTATAACCTAAAGCTTTTAAAGCCTCTACTAATTCTTCATTTTTCTCATTTTCAATAACAAGATTATTATTTAAAACAAGTTTTCCTTTTAAATCTAGAATAATCTGTCTAGCCACTTTTTCACCTATTTTAGGGAATTTTTTTAAATATAAAATATTTTCTTTTTCAATTGCATCAATTATACCAGCTATTGATCCAGTTGCAAGCATTGGCAAAACCATTCTAGGACCAATTCCTTTGACTGATATAAGTTTTAAAAATAAGTCTTTTTCTTCTTTAGTTTTAAGTCCATATAAACTAATATCATCTTCTTTAACTGCTTGATATAAATAAATTTTATAATCCTTATCAATTTCAAAACTATAAGGACTAGCTGTATAAATCAAATAACCTATGTTATTATTATCTAATATTATATAATTGCTTTCTATTTCTTTTACTTTACCATATATATAACCATACATATTATTTCTTCCTTATAAATGTCCTTATAATATAAAATTCAAATATAATATAGATAATAACTAATAACCATGTCAAAAAAACTTCAATTGCTCCTGATGTATAATTGCTTATAACTGCTTGGACACTAGTTGGAAAATACTTACTTATAAAATGACGTATTTCTCCATTAACAAGATTCAGTTTAAAAAAATTCAATAGTCTTAAAAATATATCAATAATTACAATTATATATATAAAACTACTAAATGTTCTTTTAAAAAAGAATACACAAAAACCTACCAATAATAATATGATTATAATATCCATAACTTACTACCCTTCTACTTTAATATCAATTTGTTTTATTGCATTGATATTGCTATAATTTAACTCTATATAATTAATCCTATTCTCAATACTTCCTAAATTAAATATTATACTCTTTATCTGATTATTCTCTTCTAATACACTAATATTAACATGACTATTATTTAAAGGATTCATTGATTGCTTATTAAAAAAAGCCATAAAATAAGTTGTATCGATTATATACTCTGTTTGTTTTTTATTATCTACATATTCCTTAATATAATCAACATAAGCTTGTTTTATTAAATTATAAATATTAATATTGTTTAATAATACTACCATTTCTTCTATTTCATTTAAATTATCACACATCTGATATGTTTGATTAAACTTTTTGTAAACAACATCTTTATCAATATAATAATCATCACTATCAGTGCTAAAAATAACTATATCATTATATTTAGTTCCCTTAATTAATATTTCTCTATTTATGTTTAATGTATAATCATAGCTACTTGATAATCGATAATTCTCTAAAGCATTTAATGTCTCTTTTTTTTCAAATTCTTTAGGTTGTGACTTCATCATTGATATAATAATAAAGAAAAAAACAAAATATATTACTAATATAATAAGTGCCCGATATTTTTTATTTTTCATAAGCTCTAATAATTTAGTAATAATTTCTTTTATTTCAATCATTTATTACTCCAATACTGTATTTAAAAACTTATTTTTATCATTTATACCATTAATAAAATCTACAGCTAACATTTTCTTTTTGCCTTCAAGTTGAACTATTTTAAAAACAACTTCTCCATTTTGTACTTTAACGCCAAATCCATCATGATATAGTTTGGTTATTTGGCCATTTAACAGTTCAGGAAAAATATTATCAGTTACATAACTTTCATATATTTTTAAAATTTTGCCATTTAATAAACAATAAGCACCTGGCTTTTCACTTAAACCTCTAACCTTATTATTGACTTCACGTCGTGTTTTACTAAAATCTAATCTTTCATCACTTCTTTTTAAAGTAAACGCATAAGTTGCTTCACTATTATCTTGTTTTAAACGCCTATTAGTACCATCTATAATACTTGGTAAAGTATCTAACAGCAAATCTCTTCCTAAATATTTTAATTTATCATGAAGACTAGTTGCATTATCAGTCGGTAATATATCTATTTCACGTTGTGTTATTATATCCCCTTCGTCCATTTTATTATTCATATACATAATTGTGATACCAGTTTTAGAATAACCATTTATAATAGCATAATTAATTGGAGCTCCACCTCGCAATTTAGGTAAAAGAGAAGCATGTACATTTATGCATCCTAAACGTGGGGCATTTAAAATTATTTCAGGCAAGATTTGGCCATAGGCACAAGTTATAATTAAATCAGGTTCTAAGGCTAAAATATCTTCATAACTAATTTTTAAACTTTCTGGTTGTAAAACTAATATGGTATTATCAATTCCAACTTGTTTAACTGCGCTATAAATTACTTTACCTTCTCTACCAATTTTTTTATCTGGTTGTGTAATTATAGCACGTACATTATAATTTTTTATCAAAGCTTCTAATACAGGAACGGCAAAATCAGGAGTTCCCATAAAAACAATTCTAACATCTCTATCTACTTTTATATTATCTAAATCCATTTTATCACCTATTATTATTCTAACACAAAATAACTAATATTTCTATATATGTGATGGGTTTAAATCAATTTCAACATTTACATTTTTTATATCGATATATTTTTGTTTTATAAATAACAAATAATCATATATATCTTGGATTTTTTTATACTTAACAATTATTTGTACTATATATATATTATTTATTTTAGGAATACTAGCACTACTTGGTCCAAGTACTTTTATGTATTTATTTTGTCTAAGATAATGTACAATTTTATCAGCTTCTAAAATAGCATTTTCATAACTAGCGCTTTCAATTTTAAATAATACTAAATTACAATATGGTGGATAATTTAACTTTTTTCTGATTGTCACTTCTGTATTATAAAATGATGTATAATCATTATTGCTAGCTGTTATAATACTATA
>CAOJZR010000009.1 GCA_948466105.1 uncultured Bacillota bacterium
TCGATATACCCCCCCCCCTGTATTGACCATTAGCAAACACAATATCTTTTCTATTCTTTATTCTCATACAATAAACAACTCCTTATTATTTCATTATTATTTACTATTTATAGTCTACCATAAATTATAAAAAAAAGAAATATATTTTTTATTAACTTAGTGAAACCATCAGCACCAAACATTAATTCACATATTTCTTCTCATTTACATTCATATTCTTTTTCCTTATATTTCCTAAGTTGTTTTATATAATCTCTAGTTATATCGAACTTATCCATCTCACTTTCATCCATATGAGAAACATCAAGTAAAAATGCTACCTCATAAGTACTAACATCATCAGTTATTACATTAAGATCAAAATAATCATACTTTTGATATAAATTACTATAGGAAGTTAAACTAGCTTTAGCAGAAGCCACACCATAAGTTCCATTTTCATCATTAGCCTTATATTGGTGCTTAATACTAATACTTAAAATATTATTATCCTTATAAGTCATAACTATCTCTTCCATATAATTAAGTGAAAGTGCGTTATTAGTACTAACACAAGTAGTATTAAAAACATCACTAGTATTTAACCCACATCCAGTCAAAACAAACAGAAATAATAACCACATTTTTTTCATCTAAAAGACCCCTTTTCTATTGAAAATATATAGCCCAAGATCAACTAGTAATAGACTAATAAAATAAATAGCAAATACCTTAAATTCATTAAAATTAATCACAAAAATATTACTAGAATAAAAAACATTATTCAAATAATTATTTAAAACAATCATAATTACTAAAGATATTAAAGATGTAAAAATAAAAACAAGCAGACTAATTATTATTCCACATTTAAATAACGACTTAATACTAATACCAATTTTATTTAAAATATAAGATATATTTTTCACATATTTTTCTAAGTTATAAACAATATGCATTAAAATAACAATCAAAACCAAATTCAAATATAACGATAATTTCTTAAAACCATTTAATGAAGTGGCTATATCATTAGTTAAACTATCATATCTAGTTATAACCTGATAGTCACTTTCTAAAAGCATCTTTAAAGATTGCTTATCAACATTAAAATATAAATCATTAATCCTTAACGAATTTGTTACATTAACTACACTATCAATAAAATAATCATTAACAAATATCTTATTTGAACCAAAAGAACTATTAGTTTTAACAATCCCAACAACTTTAAAGATAAGCCCATGTGTTAAATCAACATTAGAACCAATAATATCTTTATTTAAATCCTTATTTAAAAAATGTGCTAAATCAGAGGTTATAACAACCTCATTATTATTAGTTGGGAAATCACCCTCTAAAGTACCATTTAAAAAATCAATATCACTAATATGGACAAGTTCAATTACCATATTGTTTAAAAGGAAATTATTACTATAACTCCGTACAACATTAGAAGGAATAATTTTTTTTATCTCTTCTATCTCAGATGTCAAAAAAGAACCACTATCCTTTTTTAATTGAACAGTATAATTATTATCCTCTACCATTTTATCAAAAATATAATCATTATCATCAAATTTATATTCCATACATTGATAACTAAACAAAATTATAATCAAAATAATACATACAGTTACTAAAATATAATCAAAGTAATGATATTTGAAACTATTTTTAATTAAACTAATAAAATTAACCTTTTTTTCTTTAATTTCATTTGTCTTACTATCTTCAAATTGTTTACCTTTTATAACATTACCATTACTTATAACTGCTATAAAATCAGCATATTTACGTGCAATTTGTACATTTTGTGTTAAAAAGATAACCATTTTTTTAACACTAATTCGCTTTAAAATATTCAATATTTCTTCTACTTCAGCTGTTTGTAGCGTACAAAACAAATCAGGTACAATAATAATGTCATCACCTTTTATGATAGAATAAATAATATTCAATTTTGTCAATTCAGCTTTAGTTAATTTATTTATTTTTACACTGCCATCTTTTAAATGCATCTGCTTTAAAAATTTCAAAGCCATATTATGTGATAACTTCTTATTTAATAAATCAGCTACTAAAAAAATACTATTTATAACATTTAATTTAGGAAAATAAGCTTTTGAAGTTATATTACTTACAATTGAATTATATTGTCTTAAAGATACCTTTTGATTATTTAATAAAAGCTCATCAACATTTTTTAAAGCTTCGCCTAAAGAATCAATAGAATCTTTACAATCTGATATGACAACATTAAAACCATGTGAAAAAACAATCTCTACATCATTTAAAACAACTACATCATCAACTACTTCTGTAATACTTTCTAACTTCAACATACATATCCTCCTAATTATTTGGCTTAATTAAAGTAAGGGCCACTTTCTTTTTATCTAACATAATATCATCAACATAACATGTCACAATATCGCCCACGTTTACTACTTCCATAGGATCTTTAATATATTTATCAGTAAGTTTTGAAATATGGGCAAGACCATCATTTTTTAACCCAATATCAATAAAAACACCAAATGGAGCAACATTCCTTACTGTTCCTTCTAAACGCATCCCTATTTTTAAATCTTCTAAATGTAAAATATCACTTTTAAGAAGTGGTTTTGGCATTTCATCTCTTGGATCTCGATTAGGTTTTTTTAAATCTTTTATAATATCTTCTAATGTATACACATCTGTATGCAACAGATCTTTATAAGTATTTATATCAACCATATTTAATGCATCAATCATTTTATTAGAACCAATATCTTCCACCTTTAAATTTAAAAGATTTAAAAATTTCAAAGTAATATCATAGCTTTCAGGATGAATAGAAGTTGTATCTAAAATATTATCGCCATCATTAATCCTTAAAAAACCTACAGCTTGGACATATGTTTTATCACTTAAGAGTTTATCATTTATTTCTTCACGTGACTTTATTTTACCAAAAGTATTACGATATGTAATTATCTTATCAATTGTTTTTTTAGTTAGGCCTGAAACATATTTTAATAGAAAGGCACTAGCAGTATTTATATTTACTCCTACTGAGTTAACAGCTGAACTAATAACAAAATCTAACGATGCACGAAGATCTTTTTTAGATACATCATGTTGATATAAACCAACACCTATACTTTCAGGGTCAATTTTAACCAACTCTGCAAGGGGATCTTGTAATCTTCTTGCAATACTAATTGCGCTTCTTTCTTCAACATGTAATTTTGGAAATTCTTCAATTGCCAATTTACTGGCTGAATAAACACTAGCTCCAGCTTCACTTACGATAATATATTCTACTTGTCGTTTTACTTCTTTAATGACTTCAGCTACAAAGGCTTCACTCTCACGAGAGGCAGTTCCATTCCCTATAGCTATAATATCAATCTTATATTCTTCAATTAAATCTTTTAATATTTTTTTAGCTTCTTCATATTTATTGTGTGGTTCATGGGGATAAATCACTTTTATCGCAAGCATTTGCCCTACTTTATCAACAACAGCTAATTTACAGCCTGTTCTATAAGCAGGATCAAACCCTAAGACAATTTTTTCTTTCATTGGGGGTTGCAATAACAATTTTTCTAGATTTTTACTAAAGTTATCAATAGCTACCATCTCAGCCTTTTCTGTCAAACTAGCTCTTATTTCTCTTTCAATTGATGGCTTAATTAAACGTTTATAAGCATCACTTATAGCTTGCATTACAATCTCTAAAACATTTGCCTTCTTATCCTTAATTATTCTTGAACTTAAATAAGTAATAATTTGCTCAGTATCAATATCAATTGAGACATTAATAATTTTTTCATTTTCAGCTCGATTTATAGCTAAGATGCGATGTGACTTTATTTGCTTAACTGCTTCTTGATAATTATAATACATTTCATATGTTTTAAGTTCATCAACAGCATCTTTTTTTACTTTAGTCATAATAATACCATTTAAAAATGTAAATCTTCTAATCCATTTACGAAAAGATGCATTATCACTTATCCATTCAGCAATTATATATTTAGCACCCTCTATAGCTTCCTCTGGCGTTTTTACTGTTTCATTCAAATAATTATTAGCTAAAGATGTAATATCCCCATTAACTTTAAAACTCATAATTATTTTAGCAAGAGGCTCTAAACCATTTTTTATAGCTTCTGTTGCTTTAGTTTTCTTTTTCTCTTTAAATGGTCGGTATAAATCCTCTACTTCAACTAATTTACTTGCTGCCATAATTTTTTGTTTCAATTCATCTGTCATTAAATCTTTTTCTTCTATCAAACGAATAACATCTTCTTTACGTTTTAAAAGATTTACTTCATACATATATACTTCATTTATACTTCTTATAACTTCTTCATCAAGAGCTCCTGTTACTTCTTTTCGATAACGAGCAATAAAAGGTATAGTATTACCTTCTTCTAATAGTTTTAATGTCTTAATGACACTATCTTCTTTTATATTTAAATTTTCACTAATACTTTTTATAATATCATTATTCATAATAACCTCTCATCTATTTAAATTAATTATAACACATAACTTTAATTTTTTTTCTTAAATTCGACATTTTTTATATTTGGATTTATAAAAATTTGATTCCCATATCTAGCTTTTAGGGTATCTAGAGTTTTATCTAATGTTGTAACCTTATCTTTCTCTTCTACTTTATCAAATAAAGATATTTGTTCAACTAAATAATCTTTCAAATTATCTAACCTAACTCCTACTAAACGGATTGGTTCACCCAACCACATTTCTTTAATAAGATTAAGACAGGTATTATATACTATATGAGTATTATTAGTGGCGTTCTCTAGTTTTTGTTGATGAGAGTAAACTTTAAAATTTTTATCTTTTAAAATTACTGCAACAACTTGTGCATATTTATTTTTATGTCTAAGTTCAATACAAATATTCTCAGCTATAGCATATACAATTGGATAAAGTTCCTCCTTTTGCACAATATTTTTTTCAAGTGTTGTTGAATTACTTATACTATGAGGTGGCGTTTTAATACTAATAACTTCACTATTATCAATTCCTTTGGCTTTTTTTATCATATCAATAGCCTGATTTTTAAAATATTTATATAAATATTCTGGATTAGCATTAGATAAATCCTTAATTAAAAAAATTCCTAATTCATTTAATTTAGGAACGGTTTTTTTACCAATTCCAAATAAATCTCCTACTGGTAAAGGAAACATTTTTTGCTCTATTTCATTATCATAAAGTGTATGAATTTTATTAGGTTTTTCAAAATCTGAAGCCATTTTAGCACATAATTTATTATTAGCAAGGCCAATATTTACTGTAAAACCTAAAGTAGTATATATTTCTTTTTGCAGTTTTTCCGCAAATTCTAATGGATTACCATATAATTTTTGAACAGGTGTATAATCTAAGAAACATTCATCAATAGAAAATTGTTCAATATCAGGTGTGTATCGTTTTATTAAAGTGAATAAATTTAAAGACATTTTAGTATACCAATGATAATCACCTTTATATATTTTTAAATTAGGACATTTTTTCCTAGCAGAATATAAAGTCTCTGCTGTTTGAATGCCTATTTTTTTTGCCAATGTTGATTTAGCTAAAACAATTCCTCGTCTTTTTTCTTCATCTCCTCCAATAACAGCATAAGTAGTTCGTATATCAAGCTTATAGCCCTGTTGTAATAATTGAATAGCTGTCCATGAAAGAAAAGCATTATTGACATCAATATGCATTATAATTCTCATATTATCACCTATTTAAATTATAATACATTTGTTTGTTTTTGACTAGTTATTTTAATAAAAAAATCATTATAACTTTCATAGATTTGTATTAATTATTGCTATAATTAATACTAAACAATAATACTAGTTTTCTATAGTTATTGTAGATAAGTCTGACTTCTTAATAATCCAAACTACGTAATTTATTAATAATATAAAACACGCAATACTTCCATAATAAGTTTTCCAAAAAAATTTGCTCGAATTAATATATTTACTATTTGCAGATTATTATAAAACAAAAAAAGGAATAATTTATTCCTTTAATCCATTAATTCTTGTTCCAAAGCTTCAAGAGGTTCATCTTTAAATGTATCATATTCCAAATCATAACTAGCACTTTTATATCGCTTAGCACCAGTTCCAGCTGGAATAAGCTTACCAATAATAACATTTTCTTTTAATCCATTTAAATAATCAACACGCCCATGAATTGCTGCATCTGTAAGAATTCTTGTTGTTTCTTGGAATGAAGCTGCTGATAAGAATGAATCAGTTTCTAAAGACGCTTTGGTAATACCTAAAATAACAGGTCTACCAGTAGCTGGTCGCTTTCCTTCAAGAATTAGTTTCTTATTTTCATCAGTAAAATGATTTATATTAACCATTGTTCCTGGTAAATATAGTGAATCCCCACTATTAACAATCTTAATTCTTGAAATCATACGTTTAGCCATAATTTCAACGTGCTTATCAGAAATATCAACACCTTGAGAGCGATAAACCTTTTGAATTTCAAGAAGTATATACTGTTGCACTGTAATCGGATCAGTTACAACTAATAACTCTTTTGGATTAATTGCTCCATAAGTAAGACGAGCGCCCGCTTTAACTTCTTCGTTAACAGCTACACAAGGTTTTGCTCCATAGTTAGAAGTATGACATTTTTCTTCAACATCATTTCTAACATAAATATTAAACTTACCATTTTCTTCCTCTAACTTAGTCACAACACCATTAATCTCTGAAATAGTGGCTTTACCCTTAGGATTACGAGCCTCAAATAGCTCTTGTACACGTGGTAAACCTTGAGTAATATCATCACCTGCAACACCACCTGTATTAAATGTACGCATTGTAAGCTGTGTTCCTGGTTCACCAATTGACTGAGCAGCCATAATACCTACAGCCTCTCCAATTTCAACAACAAAACCAGTTGCTAAGTTACGACCATAACATTTAACACAAACTCCATGTTCTGTTTTACAAGTAAGAACAGTTCTAATAGGAACTTTTGTAATTCCTGCTGCAATTATCTTATCTGCCACTTGTTCAGTGATATATGTATTGCGTTCATACATAACCTCTTTAGTTTCAGGATGAATAATTTTACGATTTGTATAACGTCCAACAATACGATCTCTTAATGTTTCAACAACTGTATTATCTTTTTCATTAATGAAGTCTTCAACAATAACACCATCATCAGTGCCACAATCATCTTCTTTAACAATAATATCTTGCGCAACATCAACTAATCTTCTTGTTAAATATCCAGCATCCGCTGTCTTAAGAGCAGTATCAACAGCTCCTTTTCTAGCTCCATGAGTAGATAAGAAGAATTCAGATATTGTAACTCCTTCTGAGAAGGATGAAACAACTGGTATCTCTTCTGATTCACCACTAGGTTTAGCAAATAATCCACGCATACCTACTAATTGGGTATGTGAAGATATATCACCTCTGGCTTTACTCATCATCATAATTGAAATTGGATTATCCTTTTCTTTCTTAACCATTTCCTCAAGTTCAGCTTGGATTCTAGCTTTAGCTTGTGTCCAAATATCAATAACTTTTAAATATCTTTCACGTTCTGTAATTAAACCACGTTTAAATTGCTTATTAACAGTATCAACTAAATCTTGACTCTCCTTTAAAACAGTTGGCTTAATCTCACTTTCGCGAATATCTGATATCGCTATACTAATTCCTGATAATGTTGAATATTTAAAGCCTAAATCTTTTAACTTATCTAGCATAACAGAAGTTTCTGTTGTTTGGTAACGTTTATAAATTTGGGCGATTATTTTTCCTAAAACACCCTTGTTTAGAGCTTCTGTTAATTCCATTTTGCTAATCTCTTCTTTAATATTAGAGCCACGATTAATAAAATATTTACTAGGAGTACATTTTTCAATATTCTCTGCTGAACCATCATTAATGTATTGGAAAGTGTCTGGGAAAATAGAATTAAACAATAACTTTCCTGGGGTTGTTACTAAATATTTGTCCATATATGTATCTGGAAAAATCTTATGTTTAAACGATTTTACAGGTAAAGCTATACGTGTATGAAGTGTAATTTCTCTTCTCTCATAAGCCATCAATGCTTCATTGTCATCCTTAAAGACTCTACCTTCACCTTCTAAGCCACTTTTTTCAATCGTTATATAATAATTACCTAAAACCATATCTTGGCCTGGTGTAACGATTGGTTTACCATCTTTAGGTGATAAGATATTATTCGCACCTAACATTAAAATACGAGCCTCAGCCTGTGCTTCTTCGCTAATAGGTACATGAACAGCCATTTGATCACCATCAAAGTCTGCATTAAAGGCTGCACAAACAAGCGGATGCAATCTTATACTTCGACCATCAATTAACTTAGGCTCAAAAGCTTGAATACCTAATCTATGTAAAGTTGGAGCACGGTTTAACATAACAGGATGCTCTTTTATTTTTTCTTCTACAATATCCCAAACACGTGGATCTTGATTCTCTATCATTCGCTTAGCCGCTTTAATATTTGATGCAATCTCTTTAGTTACTAAACCATTTATAACATGTGGCTTAAATAACTCAAGGGCCATTTCTTTAGGAATTCCACATTCATACATTTTTAAACTAGGTCCAACAACAATAACTGAACGCGCAGAATAATCAACACGTTTACCTAGTAAGTTTTGACGGAAACGTCCTTGTTTTCCTTTTAACATACTAGATAAAGATTTCAATGGTCTATTACCTGCACCTGTTATATTACGACCTCTTCTTCCATTATCAAATAAAGCATCAACTGCTTCTTGTAGCATACGTTTCTCATTTTGAATAATGATTGAAGGTGCCCCTAAATCCATCAATTTTTTAAGACGATTATTACGATTGATAACTCGTCTATATAAATCATTTAAATCACTTGTCGCAAAACGACCACCATCTAACTGAATCATTGGACGAAGTTCAGGTGGAATTACAGGTAGAGCATCTAAAACCATCCATTCTGGTTTATTTCCTGATTCAAGGAAAGCATTTAACACATCTAAACGTTTAATTAAACGTGTTCTTTTTTGACTAGTAGAATCTTTTATTTCTTCAATTTCCTTTTTAATTTCTTCTACTTCAAGAGCAATATCAACTTGTGATAAAAGTTCTTTAATTGCCTCTGCACCCATTCCTACTCTAAAAGAATTACCATATTTTTCATAATAAGCACGATATTCTTTATCACTTATAGTTTGTTTTTTCTCAAGTGGCGCAGGTCCTGGGTCTAAAACAACATAAGAAACAAAATATAAAACTTCTTCTAAGTCTCTTGGACTCATATCAAGTACAAGCCCCATACGTGATGGAATGCCTTTAAAAAACCAAATATGTGAACAAGGAGTGGCTAGTTCAATATGCCCCATACGCTCACGACGTACTTTAGAGCGTGTTACCTCAACACCACAACGATCGCATATAATATTTTTATAACGTAAACGTTTATATTTGCCACAAGAGCATTCATAATCTTTTGTTGGTCCAAATATTTTTTCACAAAACAACCCATCACGTTCTGGTTTTAAAGTTCGATAATTAATTGTTTCAGCTTTTTTTACTTCCCCATAAGACCAAGAACGAATTTTTTCAGGTGAAGCTATGGAAATTTTTAATCCTTCAAAATTATTTACATCCATTATTCGCCATCCCCTTCCTCAAAATCGTCTTCTACCATTTCTTCAAAATCATCACTATCTTCATCTATATATTCATCATCATATTCATCATTAGGTAGTTCTTCGTTTATCTCATCATTATTTTCAACAACTTCGCTAGTAAGCTCTTCCGTATTTAAAAACGCATCTTTATCTTGCTCTTCTAGTTCTTTTAGTTCCACATATTTTCCTTCATTATTTAGTACTGTAATATCAAGACCTAAAGCTTGGAATTCTTTAATCAATACCCTGAAACTTTCAGGAATACCAGATTTTGGTATTGGTTCACCTTTAACAATGGCTTCATATACTTTAACACGACCAACAACATCATCAGATTTTACAGTTATCATTTCTTGTAAAACATGTGCAGCACCATATGCATAAAGGGCCCAAACTTCCATCTCACCAAATCGCTGACCACCAAATTGTGCTTTACCACCTAAAGGTTGTTGTGTTACTAAAGAATATGGTCCAGTTGAACGCGCATGAAGTTTATCATCAACCATATGATGAAGTTTAATCATGTACATAACACCAACACTTATACGATGATCAAATGGCTCACCAGTTCTACCATCATAAAGAATTGCTTTACCATCTTCATCTAGACCAGCTTCTTTTAAAGCTTCTACAATTTCTTCTCTTTTAGCACCATCAAAGACTGGAGTAGCAACATGAATATTTAAATTTTTTGCAGCTGCACCAAGATGCATTTCAAGAATCTGACCAATATTCATACGACTTGGTACTCCAAGTGGATTAAGTAAAATATCAATTGGTCTACCATCACTTAAATATGGCATATCTTCTTGTGGTAAAATAAGCGAAATAACACCTTTGTTCCCATGACGACCAGCCATTTTATCACCAACGGAAATTTTTCTTTTTTGTACAATATATACACGAACAATTTTAGATACACCAGCTGGAAGCTCATCAGTATCTTCTTTAGTGAAAATTTTAACATCATGGACAATTCCTTCACCACCATGAGGTACTCGAAGTGAGGTATCTCTTACTTCACGTGTTTTTTCACCAAAAATAGCATGTAATAATTTTTCCTCACTAGTAAGTTCAGCAACACCTTTTGGCGTAACTTTACCAACTAAAATATCATCGTCTTTAACTTCAGTTCCAATTCGAATAATTCCATTTTCGTCCAAGTTTTTACGTGATTCTTCACTAACATTAGGAATATCACGAGTAAATTCTTCTGGACCTAGTTTAGTGTCACGACATTCAATTTGATAATCTTCAATATGAATTGATGTATACACATCATCACTAACTAAACGTTCATTTAAAATAACAGCATCTTCATAGTTGTAACCATTGTAGTTCATAAAAGCAACTGTCACATTTTTACCAAGAGCCATCTCTCCTTTATCCGTAGATGGTCCATCAGCAATTACTTGATCTTTTTTTACTGAATCACCAAGACGTACAATTGGCACTTGATGATAACATGTTCCAGCATTACTTCTTTCAAAGCCATTTAAATAATAAGTATCTTTACCACCAACTGTTTTTACTATTATTTTTCTTGCATCAACATAATCAACAATACCATCAGCTTTTGCTATTACAACAGCACCACTATCACGAGCAGCAATTGCTTCAATTCCTGTACCAACAAGTGGAGCTTCCGCTTTTAATAATGGTATAGCTTGTCTTTGCATATTAGCACCCATCAATGCACGTTTTCCATCATCGTGTTCCAAGAAAGGAATCCCTGCTGTTGTTATTGAAACAACTTGTTGTGGTGAAACATCAATATAATCAATTTTAC
>CAOJZR010000010.1 GCA_948466105.1 uncultured Bacillota bacterium
ATGAAAACAAAAGCATTTACCTTAATTGAATTACTAGGTGTGATATTAATACTATCTGTAGTTAGTTTTATTGGCTTTAGTGGGCTTACTAATATGTTGAAAACTAATAAACAAAAAGAATTTAATAACTTTAAAGAAAATCTTTATATTGCTACACAGTCATATATTGAATTGAATAAAAATACATTAACAAATATAAAAAATAATAGTGGGGTTATACTAATAAATGTTCAAACTCTTTATGATGAGGGCTATATTAAAATTATACCTGTTAATCCTAAAACCGAAAAGAGTGCGAGCAATGATCAAATAAAGGTTACAAATAATAATAATATTTTAAATTTTGAATATATTGAGGTGAATCAATGAAAAAAACAATAAAAGATTATGAGTTAAAAAATAAAAAAGTAATAATAAGAGTTGACTTTAATGTACCAATAAAAAATCAACAAATAAGTGATGATACAAGAATAAAAGAAGCTCTTAAAACAATTAATTATGCCATTAATAAAAAAGCCAAAGTAATTCTTATGTCACATCTTGGACGTATAAAAGACACAAGTGATAGACAAAAAGCTTCGCTTCGAGTGGTAGCTAAAAGATTAGAAGAATTGTTAAATAAAAAAGTTATTTTTGTTGATGAGACAAGAGGAGAACAGTTAGAAAAAGCTATTGCTAGTTTAAAAGGTGGACAAGTCCTTCTTATGGAAAATACTCGATTTGAAGATTTAAATGATAAAAGTGAGAGTCAAAATAATGAAGAATTAGGTGCTTATTGGGCTAGTTTAGGTGAACTTTTTATAAATGATGCTTTTGGTACTTCACATCGTGCTCATGCTTCTAATGTAGGCATTGCTTCCCACCTACCTAGTGGTCTTGGTTTTTTAGTTGAAAAGGAATTAGAGGTTTTAACTAAAAATATAAAAACACCTAAAAGACCTTTTTGTGTTATTTTAGGTGGTGCTAAAGTAAGTGATAAAATAGGCGTTATTAAATCACTTGTTGAGAAAGCTGATTATATTTTAATTGGTGGAGCAATGGCTAATACTTTTTTATTAGCAAGTAATATATCTGTTGGTTCTTCCTTAGTTGAAAATGATTTTGTTAGTTTTTGTAAAGAAATTTTAGATAATAATGAAGAAAAAATCATTTTACCAATTGATGTTAGTGTCGCAAGTAATATAAATGCCCAAGTAGCGCAGAATGTTTTTGTTAACGAAGTTAATGATGAAGAACAAATTTTAGATATTGGTCCTAGAACTGTTGAATTATTTAAAAAATATTTAGAAAAAAGTCAAACTATTATTTGGAATGGACCTGTTGGTGCTTTCGAATATGAACCTTTTAAAGTAGGAACTAATGCTTTGTGTGAGGTTTTAAAAAATATTGATGCAATAAAAATAGTCGGCGGTGGTGATAGTGCTAGTGCTGTTAAAAACTTTGGCTATGATAGTTTTTTTACCCATATATCAACTGGTGGTGGAGCCTCTTTAGAACTATTAGAAGGTAAAATTTTACCAGGAGTCGATATTATTGATGAAAAATAAAATAAAAAGTAAGTTAAATATAATCGCTTTAATTATTATAACTTTAATTGTTTTATATTTTTCATTAAAAGATGATTTTTATACTATTTTAAAATATATTTTTAATTTAAATGTTTGGTGGTTTTTACTGGCTTTATTATTCATGTTTATCTATTATGTTTTAAGATCAGTTCCACTTAACACTTTTATAAAAAAATTCTCCACTAATCATAAATTTATAAGCACCTTTCGGATAACTTTAATCACGCAATTTTTTAATGCTGTAACACCTTTTTCAAGTGGTGGACAGCCTTTTCAAGCTTATTATCTTAAAAAGCATAACATAAGTCTTGTTGATGGTACTAATATTATTATTCAAAATTTTATTGTTTATCAAATAGCTTTAATTATTTTAGGAATATTTGCTATTACATATAACCATTTTTCACCTATTTTTAAAGAAGCTCAAATTCTAAAAAATTTAGTGACATTAGGTTTTATTATAAACACAAGTATTACTATTCTCCTATTTTTAGTTGCTTTTTTAGAAAAACTTAACAATTTAATTATAAAACTAGTTATAAAAATTTTAACATTTTTAAAAATCGTAAAAGATAGTAATAATATAGAAAATTCATTTAAAAATTATACTGCTCGTTTTCATCAAGGCGCTAAAACTTTGATTGCTGATAAAAAACTATTTATTGGTATGATTTTTATTAATGTTTTAGCGCTATGTGTTTTGTATATAACACCACAATTACTGCTATTTAGTTTAGGGCATTATAATGTCAATGGTCTTTATGCCATTATTGCTTCTTCGTATGTTATGTTAATGGGTTCATTTGTACCAATTCCTGGTGGCTCAGGTGGTTTAGAATATGGTTTTATTGCCTTTTATGGCAACTTTTTATCAGGACCTATCTTAAATGCGACAATGTTATTATGGCGTTTTATAACCTATTATTTAGGTATGTTCATTGGTGCTATTGCAATGAATATAAAGGAGAAATAATTATGCGAATAGGAATTTTTACAGATACTTATCCACCATATATAAATGGCGTGTCAACCAGTATTATTATGTTAGAGCGTGCTTTACAAAAACTTGGACATCAAGTATATATAGTAACAGTCAATCCTACTAAAATGTCTTATAATTATGAAAGTGATAGGATAATAAGACTTCCAGGTATTCCTATTGGAATATATGACTATCGTCTTTCAAGTGTTTATCCCCTTAGAGTTATAAAAAAGATAAAAAGATGGAATCTAGATGTTATTCATTCACAAACAGAATTTGGAGTTGGCACATTTGCGCGGATTATTGCAAATCAATTCGATATTCCTCTTGTCCATACCTATCATACGATGTATGAAGACTATGTCCATTATATAACTAAAGGCTATTTTGATGGACCAAGCAAAAAAATTGTTGAATATTTGACAAAATTTTACTGTGATAAAACAACTAGTGAATTAATTGTTCCTACTAAAAAAACCTATGATTTATTTAAACAAAAATACAAATATGCACGCAATGTACATATTATCCCAACGGGTATTGAAATAGAACGCTTTTATAAAGAAAATATTAATCAAAATGAGGTTGAGCATCTAAAGAAAAAATATAATATTACCCCTAATGATTTTATTATTTTATTTGTGGGTAGACTAGCTGAGGAAAAAAATGTTGAATTTTTAATTAATAATCATATTCCTTTAGTTAAAAAATATAAAAATGTTAAATTACTTATTATTGGTGATGGTCCTGATATTGAAAAATATAAAATGTTAGTACAAAAAAGTAAAATTACTAACAATGTAATTTTTACAGGTAAAGTTCCTTGGGAGGAAATTCCTAAATATTATGCTATGGCATCTGTTTTCGCAACAGCTTCAACTAGTGAAACCCAAGGACTTACTGTAATAGAAGCAATGGCTGCTTCTCTTTGTGTTGTTGCCATTAATGATGAGGCCTTTAATAGTGTTATTATTAACAACTTAAATGGGATGATTTTTAATAATAAAAATGAATATAGAAAGTGCATTGAAACTCTTTTCAATAATCATGATTTGTTAGCTAAAATAGGAATGCAAGCACGAACTTCCTCACTAACTTATTCATCAAAATACTTTGCTCAACGAGTATTAGATGTTTATAAGTGCGCCATTATAGGTAGTGATAAAAAGAAAAGAGGTTTTTTTCCTAAATTTGTTGATACATTAAAAGGAGGAATAAAGTGGGGCAGAAATTAATTGTTGCTAATTTAAAGATGCAACAAACCATTGAAGATGTTAGTGAATATTTGAAAATTATCCAAAAAAAAACGAATTTAAAGAAGAGAAACGTTGTTATCTGTCCTACTAGTATATTTGTTCCTTATTTTATGAAACAAGGTTTTAGCGTTGGGTTACAGAATATCTTTTTTAGAAGTAGTGGTGCTTATACTGGAGAGGTTTCACCTTTGCAGGCTAAGAGCATGGGGATTAATTATGTTATATTAGGTCACAGTGAGCGTCGTAGCTATTTTAATGAAAATGATATTGATATTAATAATAAAATGAAAGAAGCTTTAAAAAATAACTTAAAAGTTATTCTATGTATAGGAGAAACTTTAGAAGAAAAAAATTTGCTTAAAACGGATCGTGTTTTAAAACGCCAACTTATGGTTGGTTTAAAAGAAATATCATTATTTGATTTTGATAATATTTTTATTGCATATGAACCAATATGGGCGATAGGAACTAATATTATACCTGAAGTAACAGAAATAGAAAAAACTACAGCCTTTATAAAAAATATAGTGGAAAAGTTGTATAAAGCCAGTAACATTAAAGTATTATATGGTGGTAGTGTAAATGATACTAATATAAAAGAATTACAAAATGTTTCTAATATAAGTGGTTACTTGATTGGTGGTAGTGCTCTTGATGCCAAAAAACTAGCTAAAATAGTAGATATTGTCGATAAGGATTAGCTTATTTCGTGTGAAATTAATCGCTTAATTATTAAATTTAATTATTTTAAACAGCAATAAAGATGCTGTTTTTTTGTGACATTATTTTATCTTTTTCGACATATTTCGACAAAACTAGCTAAAATTACCCCCTAGAAAAAGCTAAAAGATGATAGTATAATTTATTTATGCTAAAAATAGAAGGAGATAATATGGAAAAAATAAGAATTCTTATGATTGATGATAACGTCAATTTAATAAATATGGTTAAAGAATATTTTACCAATAATGATAATATCAGTATTGATTTTGAAGCCTATGATGGAAGTGAAGGAATAAATGTATTAGAAGAACAAATAAATAATATAGACCTTGTTCTTTTAGATTTAATTATGCCTAAAAAAGATGGTTTATATGTATTAGATGAAATGCAAAAAAGAGGAATATCAAAAAATGTAATTGTAGAAACTAGCTATAACGCTAGTGAAGTTATTCAGGAAGTATCTAGTTATGGAGCAAGTTATTTTATTTTAAAGCCATTTGAAATGGTTGATTTAGAAAAAAGAATTTTAGATGTATCAAAACGAAAAAATAACAATAACAATATTGATTTTTACCATAATAATCTACAAGTGTCTATTACAAGAGTTTTACATGAACTAGGCATTCCTTCACATATTAAAGGTTATCAATATATTAGAGAAGCTGTAAGTGTTATCTTTGAACGTCCAGAAACTATAGGCGGAATAACTAAAGAATTATATCCTGAACTTGCAGAAAAATTTAATACAACTGTGTCAAGAGTTGAAAGAGCAATTAGACATGCTATTGAGGTATCATGGAATAGAGGCAATTGGGAACTTATGGAGCAAATATTTGGCCATAGTGTTGATATTGATAAAGCTAAACCAACGAATAGTGAATTCATTGTAACAATTGCAGATAAGTTACGTTTAGATTTCCATAAAATAGGTGTTTAAAAACAATTTGTTTTTCTCATAGTAAAAACTATGTAAAATAAAGCAAGGATTTAAAACTAAGACTTATTTATCAAAAAGTCTTTTTTTTTATAAATAAAACATGTATAATAATGATTAGAATAGAGGTGGTGCTGATGCGTGTTGTTTTACCTAAGTTTAAAAGTCTTTCAAAAAATAAAGATGTTTTAAAAATAGAGGCTCCTGAATATATTTACATTCCTCTTATTGTTGGAAGTGATACAGATATTACTATTCTTGTTAAAAAAGAAGAATATGTTTTTAAAGGAATGGTGTTAGGAAAAACAAAGGGGCATTTTCGCATTCCCATTCATAGTAGCGTTAGTGGTATCGTAAAAGATTTTGTTGAGAAAACCTATCATGATGGTACTAAAGTTAAATGTATCAAAATAGAAAATGATTTTGAAGAGAGAACACAAGAGCCAGTGCTTTCTAGAAAAGATATGTCAAAATTAACTAAAAAAGAATTTATAAGTCTTTTACAAGAAAAAGGTATTGTTGGTATGGGAGGAAGTGGTTTTCCTACCTATGTTAAATATGATAATGACAACATTAATACTTTAATTGTAAATGCCGTTGAGTGTGAACCCTATATAACTGCTGATAATGCAATTATTCATCAGAAAGCACAGGAAATATTAGACACAATTGATACAATTATGGAGATAAATAATATTAATGAGGCTTTTATTGCTATTAAAAAAAATAATCAAGAATTAAAAGATGTTTTTGATAATTTTTTAGGAACTTTTTTAAAGATTAAGATTATTTTAGTTCCAGATATCTATCCTATGGGATGGGAACGCTATTTAGTTAAATATATTAAACACACCACTTATAAGAAATTACCAATAGAAAAGGGAATTGTAGTAAATAATGTTTCAACTATATATGCAATATATGAAGCCTTAAAAAAAGATAAACCATTAATTGAACGCTTAATAACAATAACTGGTGATATTAAAAACCCTGTTAATATAAATGTTAAAACAGGTACTACCTTGGAGTATATTTTAACTAAATTGCAAATAGAAAAAAAATTTATAATAGCAGGTGGGCCAATGATGGGCGTAAATGTACCTGATTTAGTAGTTAGCCCAAATTTAAACTGTGTCATTATTTTAGATAACTATAAAGAAACATTAAGCAAAACATGTCTTCGTTGTGGTAAATGTGTAAGTGCTTGTCCTACTAAATTATCACCTGTTTTGATAAAAGAAAATTTAGACGATAAAGAAAAAATAAAAGAATTAAAGGCAAATAAGTGTATTGAATGTGGTCTTTGCTCTTATATATGTCCTGCTAAAATAAATCTAAGAGAGTATGTAAGAAAAGCTAAACAAATAGAAAAGGAGTAGATAAAATGAATGCGATAAAAGGTCCTTTTTTTAGAAGTAAAAATAGTACTAATAAAATGATGATACATCTATTAGTAGCGCTTACACCAATCATTTTATTTAGTTTTTATAAATATGGCATAAAGCCTTTTTATCATTCTAAAACTAATTTTTTAGGTCTAATCTATCCCCTTATTTTTATTTTACTGTCAGCTGCAACTACTTTTATAACTGAAACTTTATATGAAGTAATTGTTAATAAAAAAAGAAATGAAGAACTACGTTATGTTATTTACAATCATTATAGCTTCTTTCCTGGTTTATTTTTGGCTTTAATTTTACCTATCAATACTCCGCTTTTAATATTAATCATGGGAGGCATATTTGCTATTTTAATAGGAAAAATGGCTTTTGGTGGTTTTGGAAATAATATTTTTAATCCAGCTTTAATTGGTTACATCTTTATTAGTACTTGTTATGCTAGTGTTCTTTCATCTAGTTATTTAAGTGCTTATGAAATTGATACCTTATCTTCAGCCACCCCTTTGTCTAATGCAGTTGAAGCTTTAAATTATACTACGCTTGTAAAACCATATGGTTCATTATTTGATTTTTTTATAGGTAATATTCCTGGTAGTATTGGGGAGGTTAGTTCACTTCTAATTCTAGTTGCTTTTGGTTATTTAGCTTTTAATAAAGTGATAAAATGGCGTATTACGATTACTTATCTATTTACTTTCTTTATTATGACTACACTAATAAGTTCACTTGCTAATTTAGGCATGTGGTATCCTTTTTATCATCTTTTCAGTGGTGGCTTACTTTTTGGTAGTGTTTTTATGGCAACTGATCCAGTTACTAGCCCAACAACACCTATAGGACAGACTTTATATGGCTTTTTCTTAGGTATTTTAACAATTATAGCTCGCTTTTTAACACCATATCCAGAGGGAGTTATGACAAGTATTTTGACTATGAATATGTTTGTTTTTATTTTAGATGGAATTGGCAGTAAAGGACGCTTTAACTTTTTTAGAGCTTTTATCTTTTTCGTAATAGCTTGGGGATTGATATTAGAACTTAGTATTCATATTGGCAGTGGCTTAAGAACGTCTCCTTCGGATGCTACTGATAATAAATATAATATTATTTCTAAGGAAACAATAGCTGATCAAACAACTTATATTGCAACTTATGAAGGATATCAGAGTAAGCTAAAAGCTAAAATAGTAATTGAAGCAAATAAAGTAACAACTTATGAAATTTTAGAACAAAATGATAGTTTTTATCATATGACTAGTGATGTTAATTATATTGATAAACTTTTAAAAAGCAATGATTTAGCTAACGTTGATACGGTAAGTGGTGCGACTTATACGTCTAATGCATTAAAGAAATTATTATTATTAACGAAAGAAGATTATCAAAAAGATAATGGTAAAATAATTGAAAATAATGATAATATACTAGATTCCCCAGAAATTAAAAATTATGAACTTATAAGTGAACAAATAGAAAATAATAATTATGTCTATCATGTTTCTTCTAAAGGCTTTTCTAGTAATATTGTTCTTAAAATTGTTATATCAGCAAACCAAATAATTGGCTATGAGGTATTAGAACAAAATGATAGTTACTTTAATGTTATTATTGCTAATAATTATTTAGATACATTAGCTATTAATCAAAATGATATTGAAACAGTAGATGTCATAAGTGGTGCGACTTATACGTCTAATGCATTAAAAAATATTTTTAAAGGTATATTAGGTTATCATAAGGAGAAATATGAATAAAAAAATAACAAATATTTTAATTTTTACAGTAGTAGTAGTTATATGTTTTATGTTATGCTTTTTAATTCATTCAATTCTTAATTAAGGGGTGAAAAAATGAAAACAATTATAAATGGCCTTAAAGATGAAAATCCAGTTTTTGCACTTGGTTTAGGGTTATGTCCTGCTTTAGCAGTTACAACTAAATTTGAAAATGCTTATATTATGGGGTTATGTGTTTTATTTATCTTACTTTTTTCAAGCCTTATAACTTCTTTGTTTAGAAAAATAATTCCACCTAGTATTCAAATGCCTACTTTTATTGTAATAATTGCGACTTTTGTAACGATTTTAGAAATGTTTTTGAGTACTTATTTAAAAGATTTATATTATATTTTAAATGTTTATATTGCCCTTATTGTTGTTAATTGTATTGTTTTAGGTAGATGTATTAGTTTTTATAGCAAAAATGATGTTTTAACTAGTTTAAAAGACGCTGTTGGGATTGGGCTTGGATTTATGGTCAGTTTAATGTTTATTGCTTTTTTTAGAGAAATATTAGGAAGTAATACTCTTACTATAATGGATGCGACAAGCTCTATAACAGGTTATAAAGCTGTATATAAAATTTTACCTAATATGAAAATATTTCCTCTTAGTCTTTTTGCTACACCTGCAGGTGCTTTTATAACTATTGGGATTTTAATGGGATTATTTAATCGTTTTATAAAAGGAGGTAAGCATGGGTCTAATTAGTATTTTTACATCAGCTATTTTAACACAAAATATTATTTTAACAAGATTTCTGGGGCTATGTTCTTTTTTTGGAACAAGCAAAAGTGAAAAAAAGGCTTTGCTTATGGGTGGTTGTGTAACTTTTGTTATGCTTATTTCAAGTATTATATGTTATTTGGTTTATCATTTTGTATTGAAACCATATGATATTATTTATTTAAGAACAATTAGTTTTATTTTAATTATAGCTATTATGGTTGAATTAATTGAACTTATTTTAAAAAAAATAAATCCCACTTTAAACGACAGTTTAGGAATTTATTTACCTTTGTTAACAACCAATTGTGCTATTTTGGGAGTTTGTTTATTAAACATTAATAATGCATATTCCTTTATGGAAACAATTGCTTTTGCCCTTGGAAGTAGTATTGGTTTTACAGTAGTTATATATATTTTTTCAACTATTCAAACTCGTTTTGAGAAAATCAATATTCCTAAATGTTTAAAAGGTTATCCAATTAGTTTTATAACTGCGGGGTTAATGGTTTTAGTATTATCTAGGTATATAGGTGTTTAATGGCTTTATTATTAGTTTTTATTCTGATTGGAGTCTATGTTCTTTTATACAAATTAAACAATCATAAATGTCAAGGGTGTATTTTTAAATGTAAGGAGAAAAAATGCAAGGAATAATAATTTTGATTATCATTGTGGTTGTGCTTTATGGTATAGTAATCTTTTTTGTTGAAGATGAAGATGTGTTATTAAAATATTTGCCTGGTTATAATTGTAATGCTTGTGGTTTTGGTAGTTGTAAAGGAATGTGTAAAGCAATTTTAAAAGACAAAAATAATTATAAAAAATGTAAACCTTTAAAAGGTGAAAAGAAAAAAAAGTTAGAAAAATATTTGAATGTTGAGGTAGAAAATGAAAGCATTAATGATGTTAGTAATCGAAAATAAAAAGGAAATAGATGTGATAAGTGGCTTGTTTGACTATTCATTAGGTGTAAAACTAATATTTTTATTAGTTATTTTGACACCAATTATTCTATGGTTTATTTTTGGAAAAAATAGTTCTTTTTCTAAAACTCTTAGTACTTATCCTCCTAAAGGTTTGAACAGTGTAGAATTAGCTTATTTGTATAAAGGTTTTTTAACTCCTAAAGATGCAGGTTCTATAATTCTTTATTTTGCTAATCGTGGAGTTATTACTTTTAAAGAAGAAAAAAAAGGTTTTAAACTTATTAAGGTTAAGGAACTTGGAACTGAAAAAAGAATGGAACGAGCTGTAATGGCTAATTTATTTTTAATTGATAAAGAGACAACAGAAAAAGAGTTAAAGACTTATTTTATAAAGTCTTATAAAGATATTGATGCTAGTCTAGATACCGATGAAACAAAGATAAAAATGTTTTTAAATTCAACTCT
>CAOJZR010000011.1 GCA_948466105.1 uncultured Bacillota bacterium
TAAATTTACTAATTTAACAATGACCTATACTGATGCAAAAGGGAATAAAGAGTATGCAGAATATACTAATGGATTGTGTCTAGAGTATTATGAATATGATGGAATTGTATTAAGTGCTGCCAATGATGATAATATTCACTTCAAAATACAATATACATCGGATTTTAACTTAGACCTTTCATTTATAAACTCAGATACGAAGAATCTTATAGGTACAGATACTAATAAAATAATAATTGAAAATTTTAGTGAAATTCTATCTAGAATTAATGAATTAAAAAACATTAGTAGTATTAAACTTAATATGGATGCATTAAATTTATTGCCAATATATAAACTTTTTTATAATGAAATACCTGATTTTAGCAATGATGAAATTAAAATTAGAATTCAGTTTATGATAACTATATTATCACATTTTGGATTAGTACTTAATAACAAATATACATTTGATGTAGTCAATGATTTACCAATATCAAAAGACCTTTCAAATGTTATTGAAGATTTATTAATGAATAAACAAGTAGTTTGTCTTTTTGAAAGCTTAGAAATAGCACATGATTATAAGACAATAATAAACTTTGTAGTTGAAGAGTTAAAAAAGGTTTTTGGTGAAACATATAACTCTTTTGAGGTTTTAAAAGATTTAAGCAAAGAGCTGTATGAATATAATAATAGTACAGAGAAAAATATTTCAATGGAAAAAAGATTGGCTTTTATAAAACAGGTGAAAGCTAAAGGTAATAATTAAATAAAAATTACTAGCAATATTAAACTAGTAGTTTTTAATATATTTTTTAAAGGTAAGAAATTGTTAAGTTATTTTTAATTTATAGTGCTTTGCTTAGTTCATATATTATAGCTAAGTATATCATAGAATTTAGTTAAATAATTAAAGGTACAGTTGCTTCTAATATAGCATTAACAGTTATATAATAAAACATTACAAATATGTGTGTATAAGAATTTTTTCATCAATTGTCAATGTAATACTAACTTTAAATGAATAAAAAGGTTCAGTAATTATATTTAAAGAATAAAACTAAGATAGTTTATTTAGTTTTGGTTATAATATATGTTATAATTATAATTAAAGGTGAAGTTATGGAACAGAAATTAGTTATTATTGAAGGTGTTTGTGATGTAATTGGAAAAACAACACAGTTTGAAAAAATAGTAGAACAATTTCAAAGAGAAAAAATAGATATTTTATATCATCATTTTCCTTCTTATAATACAGTACAAGGAAGTTTGGTAGAAAATTATTTAAATGGTAAATATGGTAATAAAGATCGTTTATCACCATATTTAATTAATAGTTTGTTTGCGATAGATAGGGCAATTACTTGGCAAGAACTAAAAAAAAGTTCAAGTAAACTCATTTTATTTGATAGATATACGACTTCTAGTCTTATATATCAAGCTGCCTTAATCGATGATGTAGAAGATAAAAAAAGATTTATTGATTTTGTTATAGATTATGAATATAATAAATTGGAAATAAGAAAGCCAGATGTTGTAATTTTTTTGTATGCTTCTTTTGATTTGGTTCTTAAATTAAAGGAAGAAAGAAAGCAAAATGAGGGAATTATAAATGATATTCATGAACGTGATTTAGATTATTTGCAAAAGGTTTATGATAATGCAATGTTTGTTGCAGATTATTTATCATGGAAAAAAGTTAAATGTGATAATGAAAAAGGTATGCGAGATATTATGGATATACATAAAGAAATAGATAAAATAATTAAAGACATGATGATATAATTATGAAATACCTCAAACTGGAATGAGGTATTTTATATATGTGAAAAAATAGTTAAAACCTGACTTGAAATTATTGATATACCAAAATTAATTAGAGAAAATTATAAGAATACTCAAAATATTATTAATGAACAAGAAAGAAAAATCTGAATTTTATGAAAAGAGTACAACTTCGCTAAAGAGTAATCTCACAATATAACTTTTATCAAAGACCTAAAATAACAATAAAAATATAATTAAATTTCAAGTTTCTTTTTGTTTTCTATTGTGTTATAATAAGGGAGAATTAAAAGAGGTGAATAAATGAAAGTAACAAATGTCCATCTTGCGATAAGTGCTGTACGTCGTAGCCAGTATCCAACAGATAATTTACCAGAATACTTACTTGTTGGTAGATCAAATGTCGGTAAAAGTAGTTTTATAAATACTATTATTGGCAGAAAAAATTATGCACGTACATCATCAAATCCTGGAAAAACACAAACAATTAATTTTTATTTAGTCAATGAAGCTTTCTATTTGGTTGATGCCCCTGGTTATGGTTATGCCTGTTTAAGTAAAAAGAAACAAAAAAAATTTGGTTTAATGATGGAAGACTATTTAACTAATCGGAAAAATTTAAGACAAGTTTTTATGCTGATTGATTTTCGTCATAAACCAACTAGTGATGATATGATGATGTATAATTTTTTAAAACACTATAAAATTCCAGTAACTATTGTTGCTACTAAAATTGATAAAATTGGAATAACTTTACAACAAAAACAACGTAATTCTATTTTAGAAGATATTGATTTAGTTGTAGGAGATGATTTTACAATGTTTTCAAGTGTAACTAAAGAGGGAAAAGAAGAGATAATGGAAAAAATTGAGAGAACTATATAAATATTATCTCAATAATAAATTAAAATCATAAAATAGCATTAGGGTGATTTTATGAAAACAATTATTGATGATGATACTATTATAGTTTTTTTAGATAAAAGCTCTGCAGCTTTAATTGATTTTAAAAATAAGGAAGCATTAGAAAAATATTTTCGTAAACTCTTTAATCGAATAATAAAAAAACATGATATTATGTTAATGGGGTACTATGATATTGATGTTTACATTGACAAAATATATGGTGTTGTTTTAGAAATGCAAAAAGATGCGATTGATTATCCAGAATACTTTAAAGATGATATAGATATGTGTATTACTGTAAAAGAAAAAGAATTTCTTTATGAAATTGAAGATTATTTTGATATAAAAGATATTTTAAAAGATATTGATGTATATAAATATAAAAATAAACTTTACGTTAAGTTAAATGATAATATTGATACTTATACATTTGGACGTATTTTAGAATTTAGTCAAATCGTTTACAATGATTTAGTAAATGTCGTTTTACAATGTGGTAAAAAAATAAATATAATATAGAGGTGACTTATGAAAAAAACAGTAGCTTTAGTAGGAAGACCAAATGTCGGTAAATCAACCCTTTTTAATAGAATGATAGGTTCTAAGGTGTCGATAATAGAAGATACTCCAGGTGTTACACGTGATCGTATTTATGGTAAAGTAACTTTTTCCAATCATTTTTTTTATTTAATAGATACGGGAGGAATTGAAGTAGCTAATACTTCTTTTAACGATGAAATTAAAATTCAAGCAAATTTAGCAATAGATGAGGCAGATGTTGTGTTATTTGTTGTAGATGGAAAAGAAGGACTAACTTCTAGTGATTGGAATGTAAGAGATTTGCTAATTAAAGCTTCTAAAAAAGTTATTGTGGTTATTAATAAAGTTGATAGCAAGCTAGCAAAGGATCATTTGTATGATTTTTATGAACTTGGTTTTGATAATTATTGCTTAGTTAGTGGTGAACAAAATACTGGTATTTATGATTTATTAGAAATTATTACTCAAGATTTTACAGAAAGTGATAATCAAGATGAAGATACAATTAAATTTAGTATTATAGGGAGACCAAATGTCGGTAAAAGCAGTCTGGTTAATGCTCTTTTAAATGAAGAGCGAGTTATTGTTAGTGATATAGCAGGAACAACTAGAGATGCTGTTGATACGCCTCTTAGCTATTATGGAAAAGATTTTACTGTTATTGATACAGCTGGTATGCGTAAACGTGGCAAAATTTATGAGAATATAGAAAAATATAGCTTACTACGTTCATTAAAGGCCATTGACCGTTCAGATGTATGTATTCTTGTTATTGATGCTAGTGAAGGAATTATTGAACATGATAAGCATATTGCAGGTTATGCAAAAGAAGCAGGTAAACCTTTAATAATTGTTGTCAATAAATGGGATTTAATTGACAACAAAGATGAAAATATGAAAAAGTTCACTAAAGAAATTCGTGCAAATTTTCAATTTGTTGCTTATGCACCAATTGTTTTCTTATCAGCGCTAACTAAAAAAAGAGTGCATACTTTAATGCCTGAAATAATCAAAGTGTATGATAATAGTCGTAAGCAGTTAAAGACAAGTATTATTAATGATGTTATAATGGAGGCTTATGTTTTAAATCCTCCACCTTCATATAAAGGTAAACGCTTAAAGATTTATTTCACTAGTCAAGTTAGAGTTGCACCACCAACATTTGATATTAAAGTAAATAGTAAAGGACTACTGCACTTTTCATATGAACGTTATTTAGAAAATAAAATTAGAGAATCATTTGATTTTGAAGGAACACCAATTATTTTGAATTTTAAAAACAAAGGTGAAGAAGAACTTTAAAATATGACTTACCAACTAACTAATTATGCATATAATATATTAGGAGGTAGTTATGTTTAAGTTTACAGATAATTTTTTCAATAATGTTGAGAAGAAGACCAAAGTCGATAAAAATACTATTTTAGATTTGGCTCAAAAACTACAAAAAACAGATTTGAAAAATGAAGGTACTTTAAGGGAAATAATTCAAGAACTTGGTAAAATGACAGGAAGAGAAGTTAGCCGTGAGAATGAAAATAAAATAATTGAAGCGGTTGTTAATGATAAAGTACCTAGAGATATAGATAAATTTTTCTAAAAGTTTATGGAAATAAACTTTTTTTTATAAAATTGCATATTTGTTATTATTTTTTCATATAGTTTAGTGAACTAAAGGAAAGTAGGGATTATATGGAAAAAATAGATATTATAAAAAGCATTACCGAAAGAACAGGAGGAGATATATATTTAGGTGTAGTAGGAGCTGTTAGAACAGGAAAATCAACATTTATAAAAAAATTTATTGAAAATTTAGTAGTTCCTAATATCGAAGATGAATATGAAAAAAAACGTGCGTTAGATGAGATACCACAATCAGCCCAAGGTAAGACAATTATGACAACAGAACCAAAATTTGTACCTAGTAATGCAGCTAAAATAAAAATTGATGATTTTTATAGCAGTGTTAGACTAGTTGATTGTGTGGGGTATGTTATTCCTGAAGCTAAGGGATATGAAGATGAGACTGGTCCTAGACTTGTTAAAACACCATGGTATCCAGAATCAATTCCTTTTGTCGAGGCAGCAGAAATTGGAACTGAGAAAGTTATTAAAGATCATTCAAGTATAGGTATTGTTGTAACTACGGATGGTTCAATTGGTGAAATAACTAGAAATAATTATATTGAGGCAGAACAGCGCGTTGTAAATGAGTTAAAAGAAATAGGTAAACCTTTTATTGTGTTATTAAACTCTGCACATCCAATGTTACCAGAAACAGAGCGTATGGCTGAAACACTACAAAATGAATATAATGTTCCTGTAATGCCTATGAATATTGAAGCCATGACAGAAAGAGATATCTACTCTATTTTAAGAGAAGCTTTATATGAATTTCCTGTTGTAGAAGTTAAAGTAGATATGCCAGAATGGATTGCATGTTTATCTCCAAATAATTGGTTAAAACAAATCTATATTGAAAAAATAAGAGAAAGTGTTATTGAAATTGATAAATTAAGGGATATTGATAATATTACTAGTCATTTTAACGACTGTGAGTATATCTCTAAAAGTTATCTATCAAATGTTGATACATCAACTGGAGAGGTAACTATTACATTAGAATCACCAAATGAACTATATAATCAAGTACTAAAAGATATAATAGGTGTTGATATCAAAAGTAAAAGTGATCTGCTTAATTTATTCCAAGATTATAATGAAGCTAAAATGGAATATGATCAAATCAAAACTGCTCTTAAAATGGTAAAAACAACAGGTTATGGAGTAGCAAGTCCTAGTTTAACAGATATGAAATTAGATACGCCTGAAATTATTAAACAAGGAAGTAGATATGGTATTAAACTAAAAGCTGTCGCACCTTCAATTCATATGATTAGAGTTGATGTTGAAAGTACTTTTGAACCTATTATTGGTTCTGAAATTCAAAGTAAGGAGTTAATTAATTATCTTATGAAAGATAATGATACTTCACCTGATAATATCTGGAAAAGTGAAATTTTTGGTCGCAGTTTAGATGTCATTGTTAAAGAAGGTATCCAAGCTAAACTATCTTTAATGCCTGAAAATGCCCGCTTTAAATTACAACAAACTCTAACTAAATTAGTTAATAAAGGTTCTGGAAATTTATTTGCAATTGTTCTTTAAAAATAGTATATTACTATTTTTTTTGTTCATTTAAATAATATTAAAACAATATTTAATACTTAATGGAAAAAGAAAGAACAAATATCCAAAAAAAGCATTAAAATCATTAAAAAATCTTGCTTTTAGTGGAAAAAAATGATATTCTTTAAATATAAGCAAGATAGCTTATAAATAGGAGGTAATAGAATATGTCAAAAAGCGAATTAGTAAACTATATCGCAGAAAAAGCTGGTGTAACAAAAGCTGATGCTACAAGAACATTAGATGCAATGATGAATGGAGTAATTAAAGGTTTAAAAGAAAAAGGAAAAGTTACCTTAACAGGTTTTTGTACTTTCACAGCTAAAGAAAAAGCTGCTAAAGTAGCACGTAATCCAAAAACTGGAGAGCCAGTTTCAATTCCTGCTAGAGTTGCTGCTTCAATCAAAGCTGGTTCTAAATTAAAAGATGCTTTAAATCAGGCTTAAAAGCCTTTTTTTATTTATGGAAAAAGAAGCAAGAGCTATTTTAGCTAAAATAGAGAACAATGGTTTTAAGGCTTATATAGTTGGTGGATATCCGCGTGATAAATATTTAAAAATTGTATCAAATGATATTGATATAACAACATCTGCTTTACCACAACAAATAAAGCAAATTTTTCCTAGTGCTTGTTTAAATACTATAAACTATTCATCAGTAAAAATTCAAGGAAAAGAGTCTATATATGAATTAACAACAATGCGTAAGGAACAAAAGTATAATCAAAAAAGACAACCAATTAAAATTAAGTATATAAGTAATCTAAAAAAAGATCTTAAACGTAGAGATTTTTATTTAAATACTTTATGTATTAATCAAAATGGTGAGTATATTGATATTTTAAAAGCTAGAAAAGATATTGATAGAAAAGTAATAAGATTAATTGGAGGAGCTAAAAAATTAGAAGAAGATCCACTTAGAATTTTAAGAGCCATTAGGTTTGCTACGACGTTATCTTTTAAAATTGATAAAAAACTTTCCAAGCTAATCAAAAAGAAAGCTTCTTTAGTTAATAAGCTCTCATATAATCGAAAAAAAGAAGAATTAGAAAAAATATTTTTAAGTAAAAATGTCCAAAAAGGTTTACAATTAATTAAGGAATACCAATTAGATAGATATTTAGATTTATATAATCTTGATGCATTAGTTATTACAACTAATCCTTTAGGAATTTGGGCACAAGTGGATATAACAAATGTTTACCCTTTTAATAAAAAAGAACAAAAGATAAAGAAAATAATAAGTCAATATATAGATACACCTATTGATGACATTTTTCTTTATAGATATGGTCTAGATATTGCATCTATATTAAATGAGATTAATAGTCATATTGATATTTTTACAAAGTATAATAATTTACCAATTAAAAAAAGACGAGATCTTGCTATTAATGTTGAGGATATTAAGATGCTTGTAAATGATTTATCATTAAACATTGTAATAAGCGACTTAGAAAAACAAATTTTAAATAAAACTTTAAAAAATAATACACAAGATATAAAAAATTATATAATTAGTAAATATCATTAAAAAAAATCATAATATTTAATGAGAGTGATATTTATGGTAAAAAAAATACTGATTATTATTCTTTTTATATTAGATTTATCTTTTTTTAGTATTAAAACAAATAAAGCTTTTATTGAAAAAATTAATATTGAACTAAAAAAAGATGAAATGGGAATAACCTTTTTAATTAATAATGATAATAATTCATTATTATTAAGTAAAAATAATGAACATAATTTATTTATATTGAAACATCAGAGTGATGATGGAATAATGAATAAATTAAAATTATTTGGTGTAAATCAACTAAATAATATTTTTGCATTAAACAAATTTGATACTAATTATAAGCTCGATTCTTTAGATAGTATTGCTTATTTAGATATTTTAAAAAAAAATAATATAACTAAAATGCGAATTGATACTTTTAATTTCTGTATATATGAGCAAGGGTATAATAAAAATTTTAATGAATGTGATTTTTTATATGTTCTTGATAATGATAATTTAGCTATAGATGAAGATATTAAGGTTGTTTTTTATACAGAAAAAGTTAATATCGACAATTTAAATATATATGAAAAATGGATCGATAGTTATAAAATTGATGATGAAAGTTATATTACATTAGTTATTAAGGATGATCATTATGATTTTACAATAATTCCAATAAAAAATTAGATATACTTTAATTGAAAAATAGGATATAATATTACTTGGTGATGTTTTATGGTGGAAAAAATCATACCACTTTTAAAAGAGTATATTGTTATACCTAAATTACTTTTAAAAAATTATAAAAAACTGAATTTAACAGAAATGGAAATTATAGTTTTAATGTATTTGTTAAATGATTATACATTTAGTTATAATCCAAAAAAAATAAGTGAAGAATTAGATATTGATTTAAAAGAAGTAATTAATTTAATGGATGATTTAAGTGAGAAAGATGTTGTTAAAATAGAAAAAAAAGTGATTAATAATATTCATACTGAGTATATAAGTGTTGAACCACTTTATAATAAATTAGCTTTTTTAGTAATTAACAATGAAAAAGAAAATGATAACACTAATATTTTTGATACATTTGAAAAAGAGTTTGGACGTACACTATCGCCTATGGAGTATGGAATTATAAATGCTTGGAGTGAAGCTGGATATAAAGATGAATTAATTATTATGGCTTTAAAAGAGGCTATCTATAATGGGGTTACACATCTAAGATATATTGATAAAATATTAAATGATTGGGATAAAAAAGGTATTAAAACAGTTAGTGACATTGAAAAGAATAAAAAAGAATTTCAAAATAAAAAAGAAACAAAAAAAGATTTGTTTGAATATGATTGGCTAAATGATTCCAAATAAGATAGTAACATATTTAGATGAATTAATACCTGATCCTAGATGTGAACTTAATTATAATAAAGATTATGAATTACTAATAGCAGTAATGCTTAGTGCCCAAACAACAGATAAAAGAGTTAATGTTGTAACGGCTAAATTGTTTCAAAAATATCCTAATTTAGATGCTTTGGCAAATAGTGAGATAAGTGATATAATTGCGATTATTAGATCATTAGGATCATTTAATAGAAAAGCTATTAATATTAAAGAGATTGCGATTAGTCTTAAGAATCATGGTGGTTCAGTACCTAATGATAGAGAATTTTTAGAAAGTCTAAGTGGCGTTGGTAGGAAAACTACCAATGTTGTTTTGAGTAATCTTTATGATGTTAATGTTATTGCAGTTGATACACATGTAAATAGAGTTAGTGTGCGACTTGGTATAGCTAGTGAAAAAGACGATGTTTATATGGTGGAAAAAAAGCTTAACAAGTTTTTTGAAGGTTATAGCTTAAATCGTTTACATCATCAATTAGTTTTGTTTGGACGTTACTATTGTAAGGCTAAAAAGCCAGAGTGTATAAATTGTCATTTAAAAGATATGTGCAAATATAAGTAACCTTAGTTATAAAGCTAATGTTGCTTTTTTAATATATGTGTCAAATAAAAATACTTCTAGGATTTAACTAGAAGTATTTTCATTATCATTTGGTGGAGTACTTTTGTCTTTATAAACAATTTTTCTTTTTAATGTTGTAGAGTAATTATTGTATTTTATTGTATAAGTAATTGTATAAGTTTCCACAGCATTATTTGGAATACTAGTTAGAACTACTCCTTTAGAATCAGTGATGACTTTTGTTATTGTAGCTTTATTAGTAACATCAGCTAGATTTTCAAGAACAATAACACCATCATTGGCCATGTTATATGTTTTTCCAACTTCCATTTCAACAGTTGTTTTGCCTTTTAATTCAGATGTAATAACAGATTCTACATTTTTAGTATTAACTGTTATTTCACTACCAGTACTCATATTAGCTTCAAAAAGAGAATAACTAGTTTTAACAACATAAGTAATAGATGATTTTCCACCATATATCATTTGTTCAAATTTATTATCTGGAGTAGTAGTAAGTAATTTTAAACTACCATCTGTTTTTTTCTCATAAACTTTATAAACAATTGTACCAATACGAGAGTTATTAAAATTAATTCTTTCAGTTAGGGCTGCTCCAGACCAACCTGCATCAGTAAATATTTCATTATACATACTTCTTAATTTATCAACATTAATAGCATCAGGGATATCTATGTTTTTCCAAGTAAGAGAAAGTTTATTACCATTTAGTTTGTAATCTAAATTACTAACATTATCTAAGCGATCAAAAC